>NZ_JBEXPJ010000076.1:0-38023 GCF_040611995.1 Lentzea sp. NPDC006480 | reverse complement strand
GCGTCCGTCGTTCGGCGCGGTCAACCTCGAGGACGTCTCCGCGCCGCGCTGCTTCGAGCTGGAGCTTGGGATTGGTGGAGGTGGTGGTCCACGTGCTGGACGGGGTCCCGCAGTCCATCGTGAAGACCTTCACGCCGTTCGAGGCCAGGCACAGCCCGCTGGCGTCGTTCCTGAAACGGCCGGGGGCGTAGTTGTTCCACTGCTGCGAGTCTGCGTTGTCGCACATGTACAGGAAGACGTCGCCGTCTCCGTTGTCCAGGCAGTTGTTCGCGTTCGGGTGCTTGATCTGGAAAAGCGCGTTCACGCCGAACTCGCCTTCTGGCGCCGGAGCCGCCGACGCCGGCGCCATCAGCGTCGCGCCGACCGCCGCGACCGCTGCCGACCCGCCGACGACACGGCGCAGCATTGACTTGAACTCCATGATGAACCCCCTTTACCGGCCGTGTATTTCGTGTCAGGTCGTGGGGAGCACGCTCCAGCGCGTGGCCTCCTCACACGTGATCAGGTAGGCGAACTTCTCGACAGCGCCGCTGTTGGTGTGCAGGCACTTGGTGGTCGACACGGCGTGCTTGATGTACTTCGGCGAGCCGGACGTGGACGTCCAGCCGGACCACAGCGTGTCGCAGTCGGTGAGGATGCCGACCACCCCGCCGCTGTCCGCGGCCAGACACGCGTTGAACGCGACGTTGCGGTACCTGCCGACCCCGCCACTCACGAAGTTGTCCCACTTCGTGTCGTTCGAGCCGTCGCAGGCGGCGAGACCGACCTGACCGAGGTGGTTGGCGGCCAGGCAGTTGCGCGAGCTCGCGTGCTTGATGTTCACGATCGTGCCGCGGGCCTGGAGCTGCACGTCCGAGGCCGCAGACGCCGAAACGGGCGCGATCAGCATCGTGCCCGCCGCCGCGAGCGCCGCGCCCACGCCGGCGACCTTGCGGACAATTCCCCTGAACTCCATGAAAATCCCCTTTGTGAAGAATCGCGCTTTTTTCGCGATCTGAGGGGAATCTAGAAAACTCGATCTACAGGCAACCTACAGAGCGTCTACAGCGTGCTACCGGGGCGCACTCGTTCGGCTGTGTGCGCAGTGTGGCGACGCTGCTACGCTCCGGAGTCGTTGCATTGGACCGGGTGGGGGAGCCTTGGTTACTACAGCGACGTTCGCGGTCCTCGGGCCGCTGCGCGTCACGAACAACGGCCTGCGGCTGTCGCAGGCCAGCCAGCGGCAACGGGCGCTGCTGGCGGCACTGCTGATCAGGCCGGGCCAGCCGGTCGGGCTGCCGGACATCGTCGAGGCGCTGTGGGGTGAGCGGCCGCCCGCGTCGGCGGTCGCGAACGTGCACACCCACGTGAGCCGGCTGAGGCAGGACCTGGCCGGTATCGGCCTCAAGGACCGGGTGGTCACCGACAGCGGCAGCTATCTGCTGCGCCTCGAACCGGGAGAGCTCGACAGGACGCACTTCCACCTCGCCGCGGACGAGGCACGCACCGCACTGCAGCGGGGCGACGCGGTGAAATCGGTGGCGATCTGGGAAGAGGCGTGGACCTACTGGCGGGGCTCGCCGCTGGAGGACGTCGAGCTGGCGGGCTGGCTGGAGGTCGAGGTGGTGCGGCTGGAGGAGATGGCCGCCTCCGCCAGGGAGGACTTCGCCGACGCCCGGCTCGCGGCAGGGCAGCTGGGCACCGTCATCACGGAGCTGGGTGCGTTGGTGCGGCAGCTGCCGTTGCGGGAAGGGCTGTGGCAGCGGCTGATCCTCGCCCAGCACCGGGCCGGGCGGCGGGCCGAGGCGCTGGAGACCTACCGCACGATGAGAGGTGTGCTGGTCGAGGCGCTCGGGGTCGAGCCGTGCGACGAGGTCCGGCGGCTGCACCAGGAGGTCCTGAGCGGGACGGTCCAGCGCGGGATGAGGCCGATGCAGCTGCCTCCCGACGTCGAGAACTTCACCGGGCGCGCGGCCGAGACGGCCGAGCTGGTCCGGCTGCTGCACCGGAAACGGCGAACCGTCGCGATCACCGGCAAGGCGGGGGTCGGCAAGACCGCGCTCGCGGTGCGGGTGGCGCACGAGGTCGGCGCCGGGTTCCGCGGCGGGCACCTCTACGTGCGGCTGGGCGGCACGTCGCCGTCACCGCGCGACCCGGCGACCGTGCTCGTGGAGCTGTTGATCGCGCTCGGCGTGCACCCGCACGCGGTACCGGACGACCTGGAGGCGCAGGCCGCGCTGTACCGGTCGCAGCTCGCGGCCCGGCAGGTGCTGATCGTGCTGGACGACGCGGCGGGCATGGCGCAGGTCCGGCCGCTGCTGCCCGGTTCGGCCGAGTCCGCGGTGCTGATCACCAGCCGGGTGCAGCTCGTCGAGACCGACGGCGCGCACACCGTGCACCTCGACGTCCTCGACGCACAGGACTCGGTGCGGCTGCTGGGGTCGATCGCCGGGCAGGACCGGCTGGACTCCGAACCCGGCGCCGCCGCCGAGGTGGCGCGCTACTGCGGCCACCTGCCGCTGGCGTTGCGCATCGCGGGCGCCAGGCTGGCGCGGCGGGCACATTGGACGATCGGCAGGCTGGCCGACCGGCTGGCCGGGGAGGGCACGCGGCTCAACGAGCTGCGCATCGACGACCTGGAGGCGCGCGCCAGCCTGGCGCTGAGCTACCACACGCTGACCGACGACCAGCAGCGCGCGTTCCGGCTGCTGAGCCTGCTGGACGCGCCCGACTTCCCCGGCTGGGTCACCGGCCCGATGCTGGACGTCCCCGACGGCGAGGAGATCACCGACAGCCTGGCCGACGTGCACCTGCTGGAGTCCGCCGGGCCGGGCCGCTACCGCTTCCACGAGCTGCTGCGCGTGTTCGGCCGCGAACGCGCGCTGGAGCAGGACGATCCCGAGGCTCGCACCGAGGCGTTGCGCAGGGCGTTCACCGCGTGGCTCGACCTGGCCGTGCGGGCGGAAACCGACCTGCCGTGCCGGTTCCTCAAGGTGCGGGTGCCCGATCGCGGCTCGCTGCCCGGCCTCGCCACCGGCGATCCGCTCACGTTCCTCGAAACCGAGCGCGACGCCCTGGTCGCGGTGGCGGCGCAGGCGATCGCGGTGGGCCTCACGAGGCTGGGGTGCGAGGTCACCGGCGTGCTGACGACGTTGTTCGACCTGCACGGCCACTACGACCTGTGGCGGCGGACCCACACGCTCGCACTGGAAGCCACCGATGACGCACACCACCAGGCGATCCTGAACCAGGGCCTTGGCGCGCTGGCGTTCTACCGCGACCACTTCCACGAGGCGAGCGCGTACTTCGCGACGGCACAACGACTCTTCGCCGAACGAGGCGACGTTCGCGGCCACGCCTACGCCGATCTCGGGGTGGGCAGCGTGCACATGTTCCACGGGCAGCACGACGAGGCGGTGGTCGAGCTGACCCGCGCGCTGGCCGTGTTCCGCGACTGCCAGGACGCCTGCGGGGAGGCGTTCTCGTTGCAGGGACTGGGAGTCGTCCGCCGCAACCAGGGCCGCCTCGACGACGCGGAAGCACTCCTCGACAGCTCGCTGGCGATCTTCGCGGAGCTGGGCTGCGGCTACGGGCGGGCGTGCACGTTGTTCAGCATGGGCCTGCACCACAACGCCCGCGGCGACCTGGAGGCCACCGAACGCGCGCTGATGGAGGCCGTCGAGCTGTTCGGCGCGGTGTCCTGTCCGCGCGACGAGGCACTGGCGCTGCACGTCCTGGCCGCCGTGCACGCCCGGCAGGGGGATGCGAACCGGGCCGCCGAGCTGATGGCCCGCTCGCAGGTCGCGTTCTCCCCGGCGGACGAGAGCGTCGGCAAGGCCGAGACCCTGTACAGCCTCGGCTGGGTCGCGCACCGCGGCGGCCGCGGCGACCACGCCGCCGCCTGCTTCGACCAGGCGTGGCGCCTCTTCGAGAAGCTGGACATGCCGATGCACCGCGAGTGGACCGAGCGGGCGCTGACCCAGCTGGGCCTCGAACCTCCACGATGAAGGGTTCCTTCCTCCACCTCAGGTGCAGGAAGGAACCCTTCATCGCGAGCGTCAGTTGGCTGCCAGGTCCCAGCCGGTCCAGCCGGAGCCGACCTGGGCCGCGGACGAGAACCCGCCGGTCCCGGTGCCCAGCCACTGCCAGAGCGTGTTGTCCGACGAGCGGATGGCCACGAGGTCTGCCTTGTTGTCCCCGTTGACGTCCATCGCCGTCATCTGCCGGAACCCGTTCCAGCCCGAGCCGACCTGCACCGCGGTCGCGAAGTCGGCACCGTTGCGCTTCCAGAAGAAGAGCTCACCGGCCGAGTTCGTCGCCCAGATGTCACCGTCCGAGTCACCGTCGGCGTCGCCGACCAGGTGCCGCGCCAGCGACGCCCAGCCGGCACCGACGAGGACCCGCTCGGCGAACTTGCCCGAACCGCGGCCGACGTAGAGGTACATGTTGCCGCCGTCGCGGGCCAGGATGTCGGTCTTGTTGTCGCCGTTGACATCGCCGAACGCCACGTTCTCCATGGCCGCCCAGCCGGAGCCCACGGTCTGCGCGGAGCCGAACGTGCCGTCGCCCTGGTTGTGCCAGTAGTAGAGCGTGCCGTTGCCGATCGCCCACAGGTCGGCCCAGCCGTCGGCGTCGGAGTCGCCGATGCCGATCCGCGAGAACCCGCCCCAGCCCGGCCCGAGCCGCACGCCGGCCGCGAACCCGCCACCGGCCTTGCCGCGATAGATCCACGCCGTGCCGGACGGGTCCACGCCCAGCGCGTCGTCGTACTTGTCACCGTTCACGCTCTTGCCCGGCAGCACGACGGCCGGGGGCGCGCCGACAGCCGCGCGGGCGTCGTCCATGAACGACTTGTAGCGGCCCGACTTGTAGGTCGACCACTGCGACCAGTCCGCGCCCTCCTTGGAGATCTTGTACGCCTCCCTGGCGTTGCACGCCGCGTTGTAGGCGCAGGAGTCGCTGACCTCGGGGTGCCAGTAGTCGTTGAGCTGCCACAGACCGCGGTCGACCGAGTTGTGGACGTCGTTGTTCACGTACCGGGCCGACGGGTCGCACCGGGACTCGGCCATGCCCACCGCCACCGCGACGACGAGCCTCTCCCCGGCGAACCCGGCGGCGCGGCCGTTCGAGACGCAGAGGTCGATGTCACCGGCGGCCTGGGCGGCGGGGACGAACGCCACGCTCGCCGCCGCGGCCAGGGCGAGAACTCCGGACAGGATCCTCATGTCAGTTCACCGCCAGGTCGAAGCCGGCCCAGCCGCCGCCGATCTGCACGGCCTTGCCGAACGTCCCGGCGCCGCCGCCCAGCCACTGCCACAGCGTGTTGTCGGACGTGCGGACCGCCACGAGGTCGGCCTTCGCGTCGCCGTTGACGTCCATCGACACGAGCTGGCGGAAGCCGTTCCAGCCGGAACCGACCTGCGCCGCCGTCGCGTAGCCGGACGCGTCCTTGCGCCAGAAGAAGAGTTCACCAGCGGAGTTCGTGGCCCAGATGTCGCCGTCACCGTCCGCGTCGGCGTCTCCCGCGGTGTGCCGCAAGAGACCCGCCCAGCCCTCACCCAGCAGCGAACGAGAGGAGAACGCGCCGCCGCCCTGGCCGGTGTAGACGTACATCTTGCCGCCGTCGCGGGCGAGGATGTCGGTCTTGTTGTCGCCGTTGATGTCCACAAAGGACACGTACTCGAACGCGCCCCAGCCCGTGCCCACCTCCTTGGAGGCCGTGAACGTGCCGTCACCGCGGTTGGCCCAGTAGTAGAGCGTGCCGTCGCGGACCGCGAACAGGTCGGCCCAGCCGTCGGCGTTGGAGTCGTTGATCGCGATCACCGAGAAGCCGCCCCAGCCGGGACCCAGCCGCGTCGCCGCGGTGAACCCGCCGCCCGCCTTGCCCTTGTAGATCCACGCGGTGCCGGAGGCGTCGACCCCGATCGCGTCGTCGTAGATGTCGCCGTTGATGCTCTTGGCGGCCTTGTTCGCGGTGCCGCAGTTCTGCGACACGTACGTCTCGGTGCCCGCGGCGTAGTCGAACGCGTCGCCGTGGAACGAGGCGGGCCGGATGTAGTTCGGGTAGCTCTGGCCGCTGCCCCGGTTGCGGTATTCGAAGTGCAGGTGCGCGGAAATGCCGGGGGAGTTGCCGTCGGTGTTGCCGACCGTGCCGATGACCTGGCCCTGCCGCACGGTGTCGCCGTCGTGCACCGACTTCTTGTCGAGGTGCGCGTACAGCGTCGAATAACCGCCGCCGTGGTCGATCTCCAGGTAGTTGCCGTAGGCGGAGCTCTCGCCACCCTCCGTCATCACGGTGCCGGCCGCCGCGGCGAGCACTGGCTCGCCGAGGTCCTCGTTTCCGCTGGTGCCGGACATGTTCCAGTCGATCTCGTTGTTGCGGTGCGCGCTGCTGCCGTCGGAGTTGCCGACCCACGAGGTGCCGCAGATGAACGGCAGCTCGAGTGCGGGAGCGGCGGCCTGCGCGGTGCTCGGTGCGAGCGTCACCGCCATTGCGGCCACGGCGACGCCGACGACCGTTCTGCCGATTCTGGAAGCCATTTCCCCAATTCCGTTTCTTGTCGTCAAAGGAAGTTGAAACGGAATTTATGGAGCAGTTCTACACGGCACCTACAAGGCGTCTACAAGGTTCCTTGCAAGGCATGTGGTGCACGCTGCCCGGCGTGGGGAACTCGGCGAGCTTCGAGATTCTGGGTCCGTTGCGGGTGGCCAACTCAGGGCAGCCGCTCAAGTCCGCCGGTCCGCGGCAACGCGCACTGCTCGCGGCGCTGCTCGTGCGCGCCCGGCAGTCCGTCAGCCAGGCCGGCCTCATCGACGCGTTGTGGGGCGAGAACCCACCCGTGTCCGCCGTCGCGAACGTGCACACCTACGTGAGCCGGTTGCGCCGCGACCTCACCGAGATCGGCCTGCCCGGCAGGCTCACCACGGACAGCGCTGGCTACCGGCTGCACGTCGAGCCCGGCGAGCTGGACAGCGAGATCTTCGAGGCCACCACCGCCAGAGCGCGCGAGGCGTTGGCCGCGGGAGATGCCGACAAGGCCGTCAGGCTCTGGCAGGACGCCTGGCAGCTCTGGCGCGGCACCCTCCTGGAGGACGTCCCGCGCGCCGGTTGGCTCGAAGCCGACGCGGTCAGGCTCGACGAGATGGCCGCCGCGGCGAGAGAAGACTCCGCCGACGCACGGCTCGCCGCGGGCCAGTACGGCGCGCTGATCACCGAGCTGGGCGTGCAGGTCCGGCAGTTCCCGCTGCGGGAAGGCCTGTGGTGGCGGCTGATGCGGGCCCAGCACGAGGCCGGGCGGCGGGCCGAGGCGCTGGAGACCTACCGCGCGGTCCGCGAGGTGCTCGTCGACGCGCTCGGCGTCGATCCGTGCGACCAGATCCAGGACCTGCACCAGGAGATCCTGCGGGGCGGGCACCGAGCGGAGAGACCCGGCTCCGGGGGCCTCACCCCGGTCAGACCCGTGCAGCTGCCGCCAGAGGTCGACAACTTCACCGGCCGCACCGCCGAACTGGCTCAGCTCCACGAAGTCCTCACGCACCGCACCAAGTCCACGCTCGCCGCCATCACCGGCAAGGCGGGCGTCGGCAAGACGTCACTGGCCGTCCGCGCCGCCCACGAGGCCGGCGACCAGTTCGGCGGCGGCCAGCTCTACGTCCGGCTCGGCGGCACCAGCCCGTCACCCCGTGATCCCGCGACGGTTCTCGCGGAGCTCCTCATCGCGCTCGGCGTCCACCCGCACGCGGTCCCGGAGGACCTCGAAGCCCGCGCCGCCCTCTACCGCTCCCAGCTCGCCGCCCGCCAGGTGCTGATCGTGCTGGACGACGCCAGGAGCATGGCCCAGATCCGCCCGCTGCTGCCCGGCTCCGACTCGTCCGCCGTCCTCGTCACCAGCCGCGTGCAGCTCGTCGGCGCGCAGACCGTCCACCTCGACGTGCTCGGCGCCGAGGACGCGGTCAAGCTGCTGGGCGAGATCGCCGGCCAGGACCGGATGACCGCCGAACCCGACGCGGCCGCCGCCGTCGCCCGCTACTGCGGCAACCTCCCGCTGGCTCTGCGCATCGCCGCCTCCCGCCTCGCCCGCCGCGGCCATTGGAGCGTGAGCCGCCTCGCCGAACGCCTTGCGGGAGAAGGGAACCGGCTCAACGAGCTGCGCATCGACGACCTGGAGGCCCGTGCCAGCCTGGCGTGGAGCTACGAGGCGCTCGACGACGTGCAGCGCCGCGCGTTCCGGCTGCTCGGCCTGCTCGACGTGCCGGACTTCCCCGGCTGGGTCGTGGCCGCGTTGCTGGACATCGACGTGCTGGACGCCGAGGAGATCGTCGACAGCCTCGCCGACGTGCACCTGCTGGAGGTCTGGCAGGGCCGGTATCGCTTCCACGACCTGCTGCGCGTCTTCGCCCGCGAGCGCGCCAACGAGATCGACGACGACCGGACCGCCGCGCTGCACCGGGCTTTCACCGCGTGGCTCGACCTGGCGGCTCAAGCCGAAGCGGGCCTGCCGTCGCGGTTCCTCAAGGTGCGGCTCGATCCCGCACCCAGCGGGCTCGACGCCAGCCGGTTGCTCGCGGATCCGCTGGTGTGGCTGGAATCCGAACGGGACGCGCTCGTCGGCGTCGTCGAACAGGCGTTGAAGCTCGGCATGACGGGGCTGGCGTGCGACCTGGCCTGCGCGCTGACCACGTTGTTCGACCTGCGCAGCCACTACGACCTGTGGCGCCACACCCACGAGCTGGCTCTCGCCGCCGCCACGGACGAACGCCACCAGGCGATCCTGCACCAAGGCCTGGGCGCGCTGGCGTTCTACCGCGACCGCTACCGCGAGGCCAGCGAGCACTTCGGGCGAGCCCAGGAGATCTTCGCGGGCACCGACGAGCACCGCGGTCACGCCTACGCGCGCCTCGGGCTCGGCAGCGTGCACCTGTTCCACGGCAGGCAGGACGAGGCCGCCGTCCAGCTGAGCCGGGCGCGCGAGACGTTCAGCGCGGGTGAGGACGAGAGCGGCGAGGCGTTCGCGTTGCAGGCACTCGGGATCGTGCACCGCAACCAGGGCGATCAGGCCGAGGCCGCGCGCTGTCTCGGCCAGGCGCTGGAGATCTTCCGGCGACTCGGCAGCCGGTACGGGCAGGCCTGCGCGTTGTTCAGCCTCGGCCTGCACCACAAGGCCAGGGGAGATCTCGCCCAGACCGAACGCGCGCTGCTCGACGCCGTGGAGCTGTTCCGCGCCGCGTCCTGCCCGCGTGACGAGGCGTTGGCGTTGCACGTGCTCGCCGCCACCTACGCCGAGCAGGGCGACGCTTCGAAGGCATCCGAGATGATGTCCCGCTCGCTGACCGTGTTCTCACCGGAGGACGAGAGCGTCGGCAAGGCCGCCACCCTCTACAGCCTCGGCTGGGTCGCGCACCGCAACCAGCGCTTTGATGAAGCCGCTGCGTGCTTCGAGCAGGCGCTGCAGCTGTTCCGGCGGCTCGACATGCCCGTGCACGTCAACCGGACCGTGAATGCGTTGCGGCAGCTGGGACTCAGCGTCCCGGACCGGCGAAGCTGACGGTGCTGACGAGCCTGCGCTGCACCAACAGGAACACCAGCAGGCACGGCACCCCGGTGACGGTCGCCGCGGACATCAGCTCGGGCAGCGTGAGGTGCCCGGCGTCCAATGTGGCCAGACCGACCGTCAACGTGCTGGTCTCGCCGCCACCCGAGACGACGAGCGGCCACAGGAAGTCGTTCCAGTGCCACAGGAACACGAACACCGCCAGCGTGCCGAGCACCGGCCGGCACAACGGCAGCACGATGTTCCAGTAGATCCGCCAGTCGCCGGCGCCGTCGATCCGGGCGGCGTCGAACACCTCGTCCGGCAGCGCGCGGATGAACTGGCGCAGCAACAGCACGGCCTGCGCGTTGGCCAGCGTCGGGATGATCAACCCCCAGTACGTGTCCGCCCAGCCGAGCAGCTGGATGATCACCACCGACGGCATCAGCACCGCGTGGAACGGCACCATCAGCGTCGACAGCAACGACCACAGCAGCGCGTCCCGGCCGGGAAAACGCTTGCGCGCGAACACGTACCCGGCCATCGACGCCGACAGCAGCACCGCGCCGACCGACACCGCCGAGTAGATCACCGTGTTGCCGGTCCACCGCAGGAAGCTCTCTGTCGACAGCAGGCCGGCGAGGTTGTCCAAGGTCAACGAGGTCGGCCACGCGTGGGGGAGTGTCGGCGAGAGGCGCGGTGTCAAAGCCACGACCACCATGAGCACGAACGGCCCGATCGCGACCAACGACATGATCGCGAGCAGCACGGTGAGCCCGATCCGGTTCCGCATCACGGGTTCCGTTCGAACGCGCGCCGCTGGGTCAGCGACACCAGCAGCACGATCGCCCACAGCACCAGCCCGGCCGCCGCGGCCTTGCCGACCTCGAAGTACGTGAAACCGTACTGGTACACCGCGTACGCGAGGGTGTAGCTGGCCCGTACCGGACCGCCGGTCGTCATCACGTAGATGAGGTCGAACACCTGGAACGCGCCGATGGTCTCCACCACGACGACGAAGAACATCGCGGGCCGCAACGACGGCAACAGCATGTGCCGGAACCGCTGCCACCCGTTCGCACCGTCCACTGTGGCCGCTTCCAGGCAGTCGGCCGGGACGTTCCGGATGCCCGCGAGCAGGATCAGCATCGCGTACCCGAAACCCTTCCACACCGCGACGACCGCCAGCGCGGGCAGCACCGTCGACGGGTCCTGCAGCACCCCTGCGGGCTCGAACAGCCACTTCCAGATCACGCCGCTGAGCACCAGGCTCGTCACGTACGGCGCGAACAACGCGGCCCGGAAGAACCCGCGTCCCCACGGCACCGAGTGCAGCAACAACGCCGTGCCGAGAGCCACCACGAGGATCAGCGGCACGTAGATCGCGACATAGGTCAACGTCGTGCGCAGGCTCGCCAGGAAGTACTGGTCCTCGGCCAGCCCGGTGTAGTTCTCGGCGCCGACGAACTCGAACTCGCCACCAGGCCGGTAGTCCGTGACGCTCAGCCCGGCCGCGCCCAGCATCGGCAGGAACCGGAACGCGCCGAACAGCACCAGCACCGGCAGCAGGAACGCCAGCACCGTGAGCGGCTCACGCAGTCGTCGCAGTCGTGTCATCGCAGTCGTCTCGTCGCAGTCGTCTCAGCGCTGCCGCAGCAACGCGTCGACCTCTCCCGCCGCGTCGGCGAGCGCCTGCTCCGGTGTCCTCTCGCCGAGCAGCGCGGCCTGCAGGTGCGGTGCCAGCAGTGCCATCACCTTGCGCGCCTGCGGATGCGCGTCCCCGGCCCGTGCGGTCGGCAGCGCCTGTGCGAAACCCTTGTCCACCTCGTCGACGACCGGTGGCGGCGAATCCGTCCACGGCAGGAAGAACCCGGACTGCACGCACAGCTTCTCGACGACCTTCGGCGAGGTCATGTAGGCGAGGAACTTCCGCGCCGCGTCTGGGTTCTTCGCCTTGCGCAGCAAGGACAACGCGCCGGGCTGCCCGAACGTGACCTGCTTGTGGCCGCGCAGGGGAGCGCCGACCACCGTGTTGCCGGCCCCGATGGACTGGACGACGTTGCGGGCGGCCGCGGGCACCATCGCGTGCGCCATGGCGGCCCGCCCGGTGACCAAGGCGTCGTCGGCGACCCCTGAGCGTTTCGTCGTGGCGTCACGCGGCAGGCCACCCATCGCCTTCAGGTCGACCAGGAACTTCAGCGCCTCAACCCCTTGCGGTGACGAGAAAGCACTCCTGCTGCCCTCCTCGTCGAAGACCGTGCCACCCGCCTGCCACAGCAGCGGGTAGAAGGTCATGTTGAGCGTCTCCTCGGTGGAACCCGCGTAATCGAGGATCGGGACGCCGTGCGCGGCCAGCTTCGGCGCGGCCGCCCTGACCTCGTCCCAGGTGTCCGGCAGGTCGCTGATCCCGGCCTCCGCGAACAGCTTCCGGTTGTACACGGTCGTCGTGACGGTCTGGTAGATCGGCACCCCGTAGGCCTGTCCCTGCACCGTCAGCGCGTCGACCGCCGACGGCCGGTACGTGTGTTCGCCTCCGGTCAGCACCTCGCTCACGGGCAGCAGCGCCTTCTCCTCCACGTACTGGGGGATCATGTCCGGCTGCAGCAGCACGACGTCCGGTCCGTTGCCCGCCATCAGCGCGGCGCCGAGCTTCTGCTCCCTGGTCGCCCACGGCTGGAGCTCGACCCGGAGCCTGATCCCGTGCTCGGCCTCGAACCCCGCCTCGACCTGCTGCCAGTAGGCCCGGTTCTGCGCCTCGTCGGTGATCACCGGGTACATCCACAACGTCACGGCGTCGTCGGACTGGCTGCCACAGCCCGTCAGGGTCGTGGCCAGAACAACTGCGACCAGGGCTGCCGATCTCTTCATGCGGGCTGTTCCGTTCTGATGCCGAAGAGGCGCGCGGCGTTGCGCCACATCACGTGTTCGTACTCGTCCTCACTCAGTCCGGCGTCCAGCACGACGCCCAGCGCGATCGCCGGATCCACCAGCGTGCTGTCCGTGCCGAACAGCATCTGCGCAAGCGGCACCCGGTCGAGCGCGTACCGGTAGCGGCCCGCGTCGGTGATCGAGCAGCACGGTTCGAGGTAGAGCCGGTCGGTGCGGGTCGCGGCCTCGACCGCCGTCCGCCACGCCGGTCCGCCCATGTGCCCGGCGATGACCTTGAGGTCCGGGTGCCGTTCCAGCACGTCGACCAGGCCGAGCACCGACTCGTCCCAGGTGTGCACCAGCACCGGCAGCCCGGCGTCGGCGGCGAGCGCCATGGTGTCCTGGACGGCTGTCGACAGCAGGGCCTGGCCAGGATAGGTGGTGTGGATCTTGACCCCGACGAACCGGCCGGCCGGCACGTGCTTCTCCAGTTCACGTGCCCCGGCCGCGAGGTCGTTGGGGTTGATCACCAGGTAGCCCAGCAGGCGCGGGTGGACGGCGAGGACCTCGGCCATCCACCTGTTGCCGGACACCATGTCGTAGGTGACGGCCTCCGACGCGGAGACGATCTGGCGGTCGATGCCGTAGCGGTCCATCAGGGTGAGGTTGAGCTCGGCGGCACCGACGTCCGTGGCGAAGAACCACGGTCCGGCGTGCGCGTGGACGTCGATGATCACAGTTCTTCTCCCAGCCAGGCTGCGGCCGTGCCACCGGCCACCTGCTTCCACTCCTGTTTGGTCAGCCCCGCCATGCGCAGACGCAGGGCTGACGGCATGACGTCGTGCAAGGGCGCGCGTGACCCGTACGCGAGGTGTTGTGCGCCGACCTCGCCGGCGATCCGCTCGATCGAGTCCGGGCCGACCAGCATCCGGGTCGAGGCGACGAAGCCGGGCTCGCGGCGGGCCGTCACCACGAAGTCGGCCACCCGGTAGGCGTGCACGTCGAGGAAGCACACCCGCGCGCCCTTGTCCGTGAACGGCCGCCAGAACTGGCTGAAGTCGCCGCTCGTGAGCAGCACCAGGTCGTGGCCGACGGCGGCGTCGATGATCGCCGCGAGGCCGGGGGAGCCGGGCTCGGCCCACTGCTCGGGCGGGAACAACCTGACGATCTTCACACCGGCCTCGGCGAGCCTGCTGATCTCGTCCTCCGCGCCGAGGGCGTCCCGGATGTCGACCGTGCCGACGGGTGCGAAGCGGGTCTGCAGCTCGCTCGCCTTGCGCGTCTCGTCGTTGCCGGAGCAGACGTCGAACAACGCGCCGCGCAACGAGCACAGCAGGCCGCGGCGGATCCCGTGGTTCTCCTGCAGCTGGGCGACCGTGTCCAGTGACGCGTCGAGCTGCCGGTTCGGGACCGCGCCGAACAGCACGTCGACGTCGATTCCGATTTCGGGGCCGATCTCGTGCCGCCCGGCGGGTAGTGGAGGGAGGGTCACCATGGGTGAGAGTCTGGTGACCGGCTCTACACGTCCCCTACACGCTGACGGCGATGGCGGTGACCAGGATGTCGCCCTGCACCAGCCAGCGGCCGTCGAACCCGGCGATCGGGGTGTCGGGCAGCAGGATCCGCGAGTGGAAGGTGCCGTCGGCGTCGAGCGTGATGTCCGCGTCCTCGAAGCCCAGCCACCGCTGGGTGATCGGGTACCAGGCCTTGTAGGTCGACTCCTTGGCGCTGAACAGCAGCCGGTCCCAGCAGATCTTCGGGTCGTCGACCTTCAGGCCGGGCATCCGCCGGATCTCCGCCGGGATCGCGATCGCCCCCAGCACCCCGTCCGGCGCCGGCTTGTGCGGCTCAGCGTCGATGCCGATCGTCCGGTAGTCGGTGCTGAGCGCGAGTGCGGCGGCCCGGAAGCCCGCGCAGTGCGTGAGGCTGCCGACGACGCCCTCGGGCCACAGCGGCTCGCGCTTCGGGCCCGGCAGGATCGGTGCGGGTGCGACACCGAGGCGTTTCATGGCCTCGCGGGCGCACCAGCGCGCCGTGCCGAACTCGAACTTCCGCTTGGGGACGGCGTTGCCGACCAGCGCCTCCTCCTCGGGGAAGAGCTCGACCGGCAGTTCGTCGTCGTACCGCTCCACCGCCGCGATGGGTGGGGGCAGAAGCTGTTCCAGCACGTTCACGACTCCCGCAGCACGTCGTGCAGCTTCACCCAGGTGGTGCCGCGCGGCTTCCACTCGCGCGGGTAGCCGAGCGAGACCTCGTCGAACCGCACGCCGTCGTAGTGCGTCGTGCGCGGGATGTGCAGGTGGCCGTAGACCATCTCGACGGCGTTGAACCTGCGGTGCCAGTCGGCGGTCAGGGTCGTGCCGCACCAGAGCGCGAACTCGGGGTAGCGCAGCACGAACGTGGGGTCGCGGACGAGCGGGTAGTGGTTGATCAGCACGGTCGGTCCGGAGATGGCGCTGAGGCGTTCCGCGGTCTCCTCGACACGTGCCTGGCACCAGGCCTCGCGCGACGGGTACGGGTCGGGATGCAGGAAGTACTCGTCCGTGCACACGACGCCAGCCTTGTGCGCGATCTCCAGAGCCGATTTCACGTCCGTGGCACCGTGTGGCCGGAAGGAGTAGTCGTAGCCCAGGAACAGTGGACACACAGTGACCGGACCGTTCGGCCCCTGGAACACCTCGTAAGGGTCCTCCGGGGTGACCACGTCCAGGCTGCGGCACAGCTCCACGAGCTGCTTGTAGCGCATCTCGCCGCGGGCCTGGTTCTCGTCGTCCTTGGTGGTCCAGAGCTCGTGGTTGCCGGGCGACCAGATGACCTTGCCGAACTTCGGTGTGAGGGTCCTGAGGGTCCACTCGACATCGGCGAACTTCTCGCCGATGTCCCCGGCGACGATCAGCCAGTCCGCGGGGTCGGGCGAGGCGATCGCCTCCACGACGTCACGGTTGTCCTGGTACGAGACGTGCAGGTCGCTGGTGGCCAGAAGCTTCACAGTTCGAACGGTATCCGGGACGTCAACGACCGGATCATTACCGCCCGATGGGAGGTGCGCTCCGTGAGCGGTCGGTTCCACTCGGTCGTGGTTCGCGGCACCCGACCGGTTATCCGTTCGTCGCAGACAGTGGTCCACTCGTCTCAACAGGGGAGGCCGTGTATCGCCGTCGCACGTCCGCTCATCGCCTTTTACGGTCTACCTACTTACCTGTTTTCAAACCACCTTCTTACTGTGAGCGCTGTCACCTGACGGAAAAGTCCTGGTGGAGGACCCACTCATGACCGACTCACAGTTCGCTCGCACCCCGGACCCGCGACTCGCGCGGCAGGTCCCGCCCCGTCAAGTGCCTCAACGGCCTCTTCCCCCACGTCAGGCCCCGGTCGGCCAGGTGCCGACCCGCTACGGCCAGCCCGTGGACCCGCGTCTTGCGGGCAACCCCTCGTTCCGCCGCACGGTCGGCGCCGAGATCGCCCGCCACGCCCAGCAGCACTCGGCCTACGCCGTCCCCCAGCGCCGCACCACGGCCGAGGACACCGCCCTGGCCACGCTGCTGCGCTCCCGTCAGCGCGCCGAGTCCGCCCGCCAGGACGCCCGGCCCGTCGACTCCGCGCCGCGCCAGGACTCCTGGATGCGCACCTCCTCGTGGCCAGAGCACAGCTGCGAGACCGGTCGCGGTGACGTCATCGAACAGCTCTCGGCACGCCTGGTGTCGGCGAACCTGTGGGCAGTGGTCGAGCCGATCATCCCGCCGGCCAAGGTGCGCCGCCAGGGTGGTGGCCGCGGCCGCGTCTGCAACCGCGCGGTCTTCACCGCGATCGTCTTCGTTCTTTCTTCCGGCTGCGCGTGGCGGCACCTGCCGGCGTCGTTCGGCGTGACCGTGCCGACCGTGCACCGCCGCTTCCAGGAGTGGACCGACCTGGGCCTGTGGGTTCGCCTGCGCCGTGCCGCGGCCGAGGGGGCCTGCGGGACCGACGAGATCGACTGGATCCGCGCGGTGCTGGACGCGGCCGACCGCCGTGCCGCGAAGGCCGCCAGCTGATCTTCCCCTGATCGTCGTCGGGGTCGCCCTGAGGAAGGGCGGCCCCGGCGTTTTGTTGCCCGAAATAAAAGTTCACATTGCTAACTATCTACCGCTCATCGCGCTTGTGACCGCTCATCGCGGGCTGAGCGGTCACAGCCACCAGGGCCCCCGGCTCTCCCATTCGGCCAGTTTCGCGAGAGCGGCGTCCTGCGTTTCCCCCGGTGGCAGGGCCAGGAGAAGGTCGACGCCGTGTCGCTGCAGCCAGTACCAGATCACGTTGTCGGCGGCTTCCTTCTCGAAGTCGTCGATGAGGTAGGACCACGACACGTGGCCGTGGAGCAGCTCGCTGAGCTGACGGGCCGCCGCGACCCCGCCAGTGGCCGACCACGTGGTCAGCCACCGCTCCACGTCTTCGCTCAGATGGCTGACGACGGAGAGAACGTCGGTCACGTGGACCGGGCTGGGGTGCTCGGTGATCGTCGCCAGCCACCACGCCCGCAGCACGTCCTCGACGGCGGCGCGCCGGTGCGGTGGCCACTCGGGCCACCCGGCTTGCCGGAACCGCGCGGGGATCTTGTCCGTGTACCCCACCAGCTCCCCGCTGGTGAGCAGCCGCAGGACGCGCGGCGCCCAGATCCGCATCTGCTCGACCATGTCGAAGTCGTCGACGAGCACGTAAGGGCCGTACCAGACGAAGATGTCGAACCGATCCTTGATCGTGAACGGGTCGTCCGCCGGTCCTGGGTCGTCGGGGAAGGCGTCGGGCAGCCGCAGCAGTGCGGCAGTGAGGTCGTCCATCGCGTGGCCTGTCGGGACTCCGCACAGGGCGAAGATCGCGACATTACGCGATGCCGGGCCGGTCGTGCCGGTAGTTTCCCGCCATGAGCGCCTCGTTGCTGCGGTCGGCCGACGGTCTGGTCGGCATCGAGTACGGGCACTTCTACGTCGAGTCGTTCGGCCTGACCGAGCCTCCGCTACCGGCGTTCGAGGACAACTCCGTGCTGTCCGTGGTCGACGACGCCTTCGCCGTTTGCGTCCCGGCCTTGTTCCCGCGGCACGTGCTGGTGCGGATCGAGTCGTGGGACGGCGACCCTGGCGGTGAGGCGACGGACGACCGCGTCGTGCACTTCAGCGATGTGTCGATCGCCGCGCGGGCCGTCATGGCCACCGAACCCGAGACTCGCACGCTGGAACTCCCGGCACCGGGCACCTACCGCGTGCGCGTGCACCGCTTGGACACCGAACACGTGGTGCTGCGCCTCTGGCCGACGGCCGAACCGGCGCACCCGCGTGAGGCCGCGCCGACCGAGCCGGGCGAGCAGCGCCGGGCACTCGGCGACTGGCTCACATCCCGTTGATGCCCGCGTGGTACTTCGGCACGCGCACGGTGATCTTCGTGCCCAGCCCGCACGCCGTCTCCACCACGAGCCCGTACTCGTCGCCGTAGACGCGCCGCAACCGTTCGTCGATGTTGCCCAGCCCGATGCCCGCGGACTCGTCCACCTGCCCGGCCAGCGTCCGGCGCAGCTTCTCCGGGTCCATGCCGATGCCGTCGTCCTCGATCGTGATCTGGGCTTCGGCGCCGCTGTCGTTGGCGTGGATCTGGATGTGGCCGGGCTCGACCTTGCCCTCCATGCCGTGCCGCACCGCGTTCTCCACCAACGGTTGCAGGCACAGGAACGGCACCGTCACCGGCAGCACCTCGGGAGCCACCTGCAGGGTCACCTTCAGCCGTTCCCCGAACCGGGCCCGCTCCAGAGCCAGGTACTGGTCGATGGAGCGGAGTTCCTCGGCCAGGGTCGTGAAGTCACCGTGGCGGCGGAACGAGTAGCGGGTGAAGTCCGCGAAGTCCAGCAGCAACGTCCGCGCGCGCTCCGGGTTCGTGCGGACGTAGGAAGCGATGGCGGACAACGAGTTGTAGATGAAGTGCGGCGAGATCTGCGCGCGCAGGGCACGTACTTCCGCCTCGACCAACCGGGTCCGCGACCGGTCCAGCTCGGCGAGCTCCAGCTGTCCGGCGGCCCAGCGCGCCACCTGGTTCGTGGCCCGGACCAGGCCTGCCGAAGCCTCGCGGGAGTAGGCGGCGAGGGTTCCGACGACCCGGCCCTCGACCGTGAGAGGGGCGACGACCGCGCAGTTGATCGGGCAGTTCGGTTCGGTGCAGCCGATGTCGAACGCCTGGGTGCGGCCGGTCAGGAACACGTCCTCGGCCTGCGTCATGGCATCGGCGGCGTGGTGGTCCGAAACGCCTTCCCACGCAACGACTTCCGTCTCGTCGGTCAGCGCCAGCGCGGGCGTGTCCAAAAGCGTCCTCAGGTGCCGCGCCGACTTCTTCGCCGCGTCGGGGACCAATCCGGCGCGCAGGGGAGGGGCGGCGGACCAAGCGGTGTGCAGTGTTTCGTAGGTGACGCGCTGGGCCTCGGTCGAGAGCGACTGCTTGTTGCGCGTGCCTCTCCACAGGACGAGCACGGCCGCTCCGCCCACGATCAGGATCGCGGCGGCGGTGAGGAAATCCTGCATCTCACATCACCTATCCAGCTTCTCGTCGGACGACGACGAGGGGCCTGAGCCCTCCAGCCCGAGGTTCTCGGGTGCGTGGAGCTTGACCATCGTTCGTTGCACACCAGGCGGTACGTGCCGCGGCGTGAGCAGCGAGACGACGTACATGACCGTGAAGCCGAGCGGCACCGTCCACGCGGCGGGACGCGAGAGCAGCACCGTGTACCAGGAGTTGCCGGTGTCGGTGAACATCGTGACCAGGCCCGCGGTCAACGCCGGGACGCCGCCCGCGAGCATGCCCGCGATGGCGCCGACGGTGGTGATGCGGGTGGACCAGATTCCGAGCATCAGCAAGGGGCACAACGAAGACGCGGCCACGGCGAAGGCCAGGCCGACCATGTCCGCGACCGGCATGCCCGAGGACACGAACGTCATCGCGAGCGGCACGATGCCGGCGAGCACGGTGGAGATCCGGAAGCCGCGCACGCCGCCGAGCCGCAACACGTCCTGCGACAGCACGCCCGCCAGCGACACGACCAAGCCGGAGGACGTCGAGAGGAACGCCGCGAAGGCGCCACCCGCCACCAGCGCGCCCAGCAGCTGGCCGCCGATGCCGTCGATCATCCGCGTCGGCAGCACCAGCACCACGGCGTCGGTCTGGCCCGTCATCAGCAGCTCTGGTGTGTAGAGGCGGCCGAGCGCGCCGTAGATCGGTGGCATCAAGTAGAACACCGACAGCAGACCCAGCACGATCAACGTCGTGCGGCGCGCGGCGGTGCCGTTCGGGTTGGTGTAGAAGCGGACGATCACGTGCGGCAGGCCCATGGTGCCCAGGAACGTCGCGATGATCAGCGAATAGGCGCCGTACAAGGGGAACTTCTCGCCGCCGGACTCCGGCAGCGCCCACATCGCGTTCGTGTTGTGGTTCATCGTGGACAGATGCGGGACCGGGGCGCCCTGCGGGAACTTGAACTCCGACCCCAGTCCGATGCGGTGGTAGCCGCTGTTCAGGGTGAGCCCGGTGTTCTCGATGTGCGTGTCGTCGATCCGGCCGCTGCCGTTGATGAAGATGGACTGCTCGACGTGGATCGAGGTGTCCTTGTGGAACTTGACCACGGTGTCCTGCGGGAAGTGCGGGAACTCCGCCTTCGTCAGCGACTCCGCGCCGTGCACCTGCCAGACGACGATCAGGAACATGATCGGCACGGTGATCGCGGTCAGCTTGAGCCAGTACTGGAACGCCTGCACGAACGTGATCGAGCGCATGCCGCCGGACATCACGTTGGCGGTGACGACGACCGTGACGATCAGCGCGCCCACCCAGTCCGGCGCGCCCGTCACCGTGTTCAGCGTCAGGCCGGCGCCTTCCAGCTGGGGCAACAGGTACAGCCAGCCGATCGCCAGCGCCAGGATCGACGCGACCGCGCGCACGACCCGGGACCGGAAGCGGGCCTCGGCGAAGTCCGGCAACGTGTAGGCACCGGAGCGCCGCAGCGGCGCGGCGACCATCGTCAGCAGCACCAGGTATCCGGCCGTGTAGCCGACCGGGAACCACAGCATGTCCGGCCCGTAGGCGAAGATCAGCCCCGCGATGCCGACGAACGACGCGGCGGAGAGGTACTCGCCGCCGATCGCGGATGCGTTCCACCACGGGGAAACCGTGCGCGACGCGACGTAGAAGTCCGACGTCGTGCGGGAAACGCGCAGTCCGTAGGTACCGATCAGGATCGTGCCCAGTGCGACGACCACCACCGCCACGATGGCGTAACCACTCGTCATGGACGTTCGACCAGCTCCGCGAACTCGCGTTCACTGCGCTCGGCCTGTCGCACGTAGAACCAGCCGGCCAGCAGGAGCATCGGGAACGTCGCCACGCACAGCAGGAACCACGGCAGCCCCAGGCCCAGCACCCGCGCCTTGCCGAGTTCCGGCTCGATCGAGAACAGCAACGGCAGGATGCCCAGACTCGCGCACACCACCAGCACCACCGAGAGGCCGAGCCGCCGTTGCGCGCGGATCAGCGTGCGCATGTAGACGGCACCGAGCTCGCTCTGCTCGTTGATCTCCCGCGTGCCCGAGTACGGGCGGCGGGCACGCGGTGCCCTCGTGCGCGGGCTCGTCACCACCACACGCTGAGTCGGCTTTTGCGGTGGTGGCGTGGTCATGACCCCAGCCCGTTCCTCGGTTGCACGACGCCGGCGGGCGTCGCACCGGACACAGGAGTCGGCCGGGCACGCCGCACCAGCAGCTGGCGCAGGTGGCGGGCGTGCCGGCGGCTGACCGGCAGCACCGCGCCGCCGATCGTGACGCTGAGGTGGCCGTCCTCCAGGCGCAGCTCGTCGATGTGGCCGAGCGACACCAGGTGGCTGCGGTGGATGCGGACGAATCCCGCGCTGCGCCAGCGTTCTTCGAGTCCGTTCAACGCCGCGCGCACCAGGCCGCTGCCGGTCGCGGTGTGCAGGCGGGCGTAGTCGCCGTGCGCCTCCACATAACGGATGTCGGCGAGGCGGATGAACCGCGTGACGCCACCGAGCTCGACGGGGATGACCTCGTCACCCATCTCCGGCGGTGTGGAGTTCGCGGGCTGCGCGGGCGTGGCCGCCACGGGTTCGGTGGGAGTCTTGGAGTCCCAGACCTCGTGCACGATGCGGTGCACGGACTCGGCGAGCCGCTCCTGGCGCACCGGCTTGAGCAGGTAGTCGAGTGCCTTGAGCTCGAACGCCTCGACGGCGGGCTGCTGGTGCGCCGTCACGAACACGACGGGCGGCGGCTGCGCGAAGCGGGAGAGCACGCGGGCGAGGTCGAGACCGTCGAGGCCCGGCATGCGGATGTCGAGGAACACCGCGTCGAGCGGCTGCCCGGCGTCCATCGCGCGGTGCAGCACCCGAAGCGCCTTCGTGGCGTCGGTGACCGCTTCGACGTGTGCGATGCGCGGATCGGAGCGCAACAGGTACACGAGGTCTTCCAGCGCGGGTGCCTCGTCGTCGACGGCGAGCACCCGGAGGGAGCGCTCGAGGCTGCCACGTCGATCCGGCCCCTCGCAGATGGGGCAGGGCAGACCTGAGGTCATTCGAGATCGAGTCCAAACTGTGTACGGCCGATCCTCACGTGGCGGCGATTAGACCACGCTCGGTCATCGCGCGCCTGGTGAGCCGAGGGCGTCGGATACGCGATCATGCCCCCTCACGGAGGGTGACCCGCTGCGGGGGTCCGATTGCACAACGTGTGCACGACTCCACCCCCTCACGCCTGAAAAGCCCGATCGGGCGCATCATCCGTCAGGGGGAGGAGGTGCGGAAACCCTCCGATCGGGTGTGTCTCGGAGGGGAGCCGGAACGCGCTATCACCCAGCGTGCAGTTGCCTGGTCAGGTTCACGGCCCGAGCGGGCTCGCTCAGGACTGGCGGAGGGCTCGCGGCTGGGCGGCCAGAGCGTCACCGAGCGTGATCTCCAGCTCGATGAACGACTCCTCGGCGCGGCGGGCGGCGACGCTCACCGACGCGGCCGCGGCCGGGCCGACGAGTCTGCGGGTGGGCGCGCGCAGTGCCTGGATCGCCTCGGACCACTGGTTCGAGAGCTTGGCGAGACCGCTCAGCGCGTCGACGAGGTCGTCGGTGTTCTCCGGCGGTGACGCGATGATCTCCGCCAGCCGGTCGCGCAATGCGTCCAGTGCCGGGTCCACGGATTCCTCCCGTCGGGAGACAATTACCCCCACTGAGCAACACCATATCTCGACCGCAGTGGTCCAGCGCAATGATGTTGCCCCAGCAGGACCACCCGGTCAATCGCGCACCATTCCGTCTCAATTGGCGCTCGTCTCAACTGGCGCGCTCTTATGGCGGCGGGCTGAAATGAACTGGTTTCGACGTTCGGTCAGGTCAGCTCGACGCGGTGTCGGTTCTACGTGCCTGGTAGGCCAGGTGGCGCTCGGGGTGTTGGGCCGAATCGGTGTGTCCTGGGTCGCATCAATCACGGCATTGCGTTCCCCGGTCGGGTACTTCTCGGCGGACGTATTAACTCTTTTGCTGCAGTGTTCAGTCGTTCGGGTTCATACAGGATTATCGAACGGTTCAGCGCGGGTGGCGCAGCAGTCGTACTCCCCGCAGCTCCAGTCGTGCCGCGCCGTCGGCGTCCGTCAGCAGAACGTCGCACTCGGCGTGCCCGTCGTGCACTCTTCCGGCGGACAGCGTTGCCTTTCCAGGCGCGGAAAGGAGCCCGGTGCGGTGCACCCTGACCTGGTGCACGTTCGTCGCGACCGCGGTGCCGCCGAACTCCTCGCCCGCCCATTTCACCGCGATCAGGAGACATTCGTCGGTGGCGGCCGGGTCGGTTCTGCTGTGTTCGAGGGGCCAGCCCAGTGCTCGGGCGCCACGCACAGTGACAATCGGCGTGTTCCCGGGCCGAACCGGCGGGCTGGGGTGCGCGATTCTGGCACGGCCGTGCAGGACGGTGGAGACGAGCGCGAGCCGCTTTCCCTGACCGCGCACGGTGATCGGGCCGGTTGCGGCGCCCAGATCGCGCAGCAACGAGACGTCGCGCAACGTAGTCGCGCCCGACGCGGCGGCGAACCACTCGATCAGCCACGCGAGCGGGCTGTGGGAGGCGTCGACGAGGGGGCTGGCGTTGACCTCCGCCCGGAAGTCGCGCCGCGGTGGCGCTGGAGCGTCGTCCGCGGCCGGCAGCGGAGTGCGTTCGAAGATCAGCTCGTGGCGTTCGTCCGGGTATCCGGCCGCTTCCGTCGCGCCGCCGTGCAGGAGCTCGGTGGTGATGAGCTCGGCGGTGCGCGGGCCGCGTGGGACGTCGAACGCGCGGATCGTGCTGTCCGGCCACGCCGATCTGAGGTGGCGGGCGAAGCCTTCGAGTCCCGCCGCCTGCTCCCGGGTCGTGCCGCTCTGCCCGAAGTCGCCGCCGGTGTCCTGGACGGTGACGAAGAGCCGGCGGACCTCGCGTGCGGCGTGCAGGGCCTCGGCGTGGACGTGGGTGACGTCGTCGCGCAGGCCGCCGAGGAAGATCACGCCGGTCGCGCCGTACGGGACCTCGTCGACGACCGTGGCCGCGATCCCTTGTGCGGCGAGGTTCGCGCGTAACCGCTGCGCGGTGCCGCGGCCGTCGTCGGTGATCACGAGCGTGCCGCGCAGGTCCGCCGTGCGCAGTCCGGGAACGGGGCTCGGCCGTGCGGTCCGGACGTAGCGGTGTTTCGTGGCACGGCCTTCGACCGCGGCCTGCAGCTCGCCGAGGGTGCGGAAGGCGAGGAGGTCCGCGACGGCGATCTCCGGCAGGTTCCCGACCTGGGTTCGCAGTGCGGCGAGAAGCTCGACGCGGGCGAGCGAGCCGAGGCGCAGATCGTCGGTCAGGTCGAGTTCCGCGGTGAGAACTGCGGCCGGCCGTCCTGTCCGCGCGGACACGAGTGCCAGCAGCACGTCGCGCACCTCATTCCTGTGCTTTGTGTCCGGGCGACGGTACCGCAGTGGAATGGCCTTTCGCCCGCACCTGCCGACTTGCGCCGGAATTTCGCCGCCGTGCACAACCCAAGGCTGTTCGTGTCTCATTAGGATTGAGCCGGAGCGGTTGCATTTGCGGGCAAACGAAGTTATCTGCTGCTCTGTTCGAGTGATCACCTGCCTGGTTTGCCCAGTTCAGGGCAACTCCCGGTAGTTGACCTCGCTCGACGCCTGGGATGAATGGGGAATGTTCGCGCCCTGTCCGAGTCAAGGAAGTTGTCTTGTCGTGACACTTGATTGCTCATATTCGCCGATCTTCGGGTACTGGCGGGTTCCGCAGTTCGGGCAGGCATTGCTACGGTCCTACGGCTGAAAGTCACCGTGGTCAGGATCGGGCATCTCGATGAAAACCGGCACTTCGCTCGGCACTGTTGTCTCCGCGTTCCAGGCATTGTGGGAGCGCTCTCCCGAACAATTGTTGTTCACGTTCGTGGACGAGCGCGGCCGTGACGAGGAGGCCGTCACCGCCGCTGCTCTGGGCGAGGCGGCCTCGTCCATCGCGAGTGCCTTGAGAGGCTGGGGCTTCCAGCCCGGTGACCGCGCGCTGCTGGTCTACCCGCCGGGTCCGGACTTCGTGCGCGCCCTGGTCGGCTGCCTGGCCGCGGGCGTCGTCCCGGTGCCGGTCTACCCGCCGAACCCGGTGCGCCTGGGCAGTGACCTGGCCGGCTTCCGGTCCATCGTGGACAGTTGCGAGCCGGTGGCCGTGCTGACCAGCAGCGCCTACGAACGCGCCCGCACCGTCGGCGCCGTGACGGGTTTCTTCGATCGCTCCAAGCCGGAGTGGCCGCGCCTGCGCTGGCACCGCACCGACCGCGTCCGCCCGGCCTCCTTCGACTGGCACGCGGCTTCGGCGGACGACCCGGCGCTGCTGCAGTACACCTCGGGCTCGACCGCCGCGCCCAAGGGCGTCGTGATCACCCACGGCAACCTGGCCTGCGAGGTGGCCGCGAACGCCGGCGACCTCGGACTCGACCTGGACACCGTGGGCGTGTTCTGGCTGCCGCAGTACCACGATCTGGGCCTGATCAGCGTCATCCTGAGCACCCTGACCGGCAACTCGCACACGTACCTGATGTCGCCGCTGTCGTTCCTGCAGCGCCCTGCCTTGTGGTTCGAGGTGATGTCCCGCGTCGGCGCCACGCACACGGCAGCGCCGAACTTCGCGTTCGAGCTCGCGGTGCGCAAGACCTCCGCCGAGCAACGGGCTTCGTGGGACCTCAGCGCGCTGCGCGTGGTGATGTCCGCCGCCGAGCCGATCCGGGTGTCCACTGTGGACGCCTTCTACGCGGCATTCGCGGTGAGCGGCCTGCTCCGGTCGTCCTTCTACCCGGCTTACGGTCTCGCCGAGCACACGGTCAGCGTGTCGATGGGCGGTCAGGCGGTGCTGCGCCTGGATCGCGCGGCGTTGCAGCGCGGCGAGGTCGTGCAGGCCGCGGACGGGCTGCCGGTCGTGGGGTGCGGGCGGATCACCAAGCCTGCTTCGAGCGTGCTGATCGTCGACCCGTCGACTTCGGCGGTCTGTGCTTCGGACCGTGTCGGCGAGGTCTGGGTGACGTCGGGGACGAAGGCGGCGGGGTACTTCGGGCTGCCGGACGAGACTCTGCGGACGTTCGCGGCGCAGGTGCCGGGCGACTCGCGGTTGTACCTGAGGACCGGGGATCTCGGGTTCTTCTTCGACGGCGAGCTGTTCATCACCGGCCGGCTCAAGGACGTGATCATCATCAACGGCCGCAACCACTACCCGCAGGACGTGGAGGACTCGGTGCGGGACTGCCACGCCTCGGTCCGGCCGGGCGGGGTGGTGGCGTTCGGGGTGCCGGGGGAGTCGGGCGAGCGGCTCGTGCTGTTCGTGGAGACACGCGAGAAGAAGGCGCCTGCCGAGGAGATCGCGGAGGCGGTGCGGCGGCGGGTGTTCGAGACGCACGGGCTCGCGGTCGACGAGGTGGTGGTGGGCGCGCAAGGGCTCGTTTTGAAGACCACCAGCGGGAAGGTGCGGCGGCGCGCGTGCCGGCAGGCGTACCTGGAGGGGCACGCGTGATCGGGTGGTGCGGTGCGGTGGCGCGCGGTTCGGCAACTCCTCGGACTGGCGCATATGGCCACCCACCACACACACGCGTCTGGCCGGGTACCCCCAATTTCAAGTGTAGTGAGCGGGTCTGACATGAAGACGGTCATCGGTACGGGCTCGTTGACGGCTCACCACACACACGACACAGGCCGGGTTCCCCCACTTTCAAGCCCAGCGAGCGGGTCCGACAAGGCGAGCGGGCCGGAGGGACGGGCGTGAAGACGGTCATCGTCATCGGAGCCGGCGTCAGCGGCCTCACCACGGCTCGTGCGCTGGAGAAGGCCGGGCATCGGGCGATCGTGCTCGAACGTGGCGGCGAGGTCGGCGGCAAGTGCGCGTCGGTCGACATCGACGGGCACGCGTTCGACCTCGGCGGGCACGTGTGCACCACCAAGTACCAGCGGCTCGCGGCACTCGCGACCGAGCTCGGGCTCGACACCGAGCCCACCACGCCGCACCGGGTGTTCGACGCGCGGGCAGGCCGGTCGCGGCCGCAGAGTTCGGCGTTCTTCACCTACGAGAACTTCCAGCGGTACACACATCTCCGCGACACCCAGTTCCCGCGCCTCGGCGAACCCGGGCTCGCCCACTCGGCGAAGGCGCTCAGCGCCCCGGCGCGGCAGTGGCTCGAAAGCCACGGGCTGGAGGCCATGGCCGAGTCGTTCGGCGCCGGCTACACGGCGGCGGGATACGGGAGCCTGGACGAGATTCCCGCGCTGTACTTCCTCAAGTACGCGGAGATGACCGGGCTGTTGTCGAGCGCGCGCGATCTGCTCGGGCACGCCGGGAGCTTCACGATCAAGGGCGGCTTCGGCACGCTCTGGCGGAGAGTCGCGCAGGACCTCGACGTCAGGCTCGGCGTCAAGATCGAGCAGATCAGCCGCGGCGCCGGCCACGTCAGGGTCAAGGCCGGGGAGTGGATCGACGCGGACGCGCTGGTGCTGACCGTGCCGATCGACCAGGTGCCGGCGCTCGACGCGACGCCGGAGGAACGTGAGATCGCGGCCAAGGTCCGTTACCTGGACTACCGGACGATGATGTGCGCGGCCGAAGGGTTGCCGCGCGAGGCGTTCTCGCTCGTCACCCAGCCCGCCAAGGTCGTGTCGTTCCACCACAGGTACGAGGACAGCGACGTCTACGCGTGCTACGCCTACGGGGCGGACGACGACGTGTTCGACCGGGATGTGAAGGCACTGGGCGGCGAGATCAGGGCGCCGTACCTGCGCAAGGACTGGAAGTTCCTGCCGCACTTCGGGTCCGAGGACCTGAGCGACGGCGTCCTGGACCGCATCGAGGTCATGCAGGGCGAGCTGAACACGTTCCACATCGGCAGCCTGCCCGCGTTCGAACTGGTCGAGTGCACGATCGCGTACGCGGAAGACCTCGTCCAAAGGCACTTCACGCCGCAATCGGGCAGCCGCACCGTCACGACCGCGCAGACCATCCGCGAGTGGCTGATCAAGCACATCGCCGCGGAGCTCAAAGTGCCCACGATCGACGCCAGGGCCCCGCTCACCTCGCTCGGCCTGGAGTCGCTGTCGGTCGCGAGCCTGCAGAGCGAGCTGTCGGACTGGCTCGGCTTCCGGGTGCCGCACACGTTGTTCCTCGAACTGCCCACAGTGGACGCGGTCGCGGAACACCTCGCGCGCCAGGATGTTCCGGCAGAGGCGAACACCCTGGCACTTGCCCTCACCACGCCGCGGCCGTTCTTCTGCATCGGCGGCGCGGTCGGGGCGGCCTACTACCTGCTGCCGCTGGCCCGCGCGGTCGGGCAGGGCCAACCGTTCTACGGGCTGCAGGGGCCGGGCTTCGACGGCAGCGAGGAGCCGGTCGACGACGTCGAAGAGCTCGCGATCCGGTACGTCCAGGAGATCAAGCGGATCCAGCCGTACGGGCCGTACCTCGTCGGCGGGCACTCGTTCGGCGGCGTCGTCGCGTACGAGGTGGGGAGGCAGCTCCGCAAACGCGGTGACGAGGTCGCGCGGGTCATCATGATCGACGCCTACCCCGCCGTGCCCGGGCAGCTGGAGCCGCCGTGGGACGAGCGCGCGGTCATCGAGGAGCTGTGGACGATCCGGCAGCACGCGTTCCAGGACAGCGGCGCACCACGACGACGCGTCGACCAGTCGCTGACGCCGAAGGAACAACGCGAGCAGCTCGGCCGGTTCCTCGGCGCGTCCGGCACCCGGCCGGTCGAGGAGCACATCGCCACGATCATGGGCGTCTACCAGGCACAGGTCGAGGCGCTGGTGCGCTACGAACCCCAGGCCAGCGACCTCAAGGTCACGCTGATCAAGGCCGACGGCAGCTTTCCCCAGGTGCTCAAGGACGACCGGCACGTCGAGCTGTTCTTCGACTCGCCGCGCAACGGCTGGGAACGCGTCGCCACGAGCGAGTTCGACGTCGTGAACGTGCCGGGCGACCACTTCAGCATGCTGGTGCCGCCCGCGCTCACCACCCTCGCCAACGCCGTGCGCGACGCCATCGCACAGGTGCCGCCGCCTCCACCACCACCCGCCGCGCACGTCGAGTCGTCCATCCACATCAACCCGATGCACCCGGACTTCCTCGCCGATCCGTACCCGTTCTACGCGCTGCTCAGGGACCTCGCGCCGGTCTACTACGACGACGCGCTCGACGGCTGGGTGCTCACCCGCCATGCCGACGTGACCGATGTGCTGCGCCGCACGACCGTCGTCCGCCCGTCCACCGCCACGCTGATGGCCCGGCTGCCGCAGGACGTCCTGGAGGAGATGAACCCGTTCATCCGCCGCCTGGACAGTTCACTGCCGTTCAGCAACAGGCCGTCGCACACCCGGCTGCGCAAGCTGATGAACCGCAGCTTCACCCCGCGTGCGATGGAACAGCGCCGAAGCCAAGTCGAGAACACCTGCCGCGAGCTGCTCGACGGCTTCACCGGCGGCGACTTCCTGACCGAGGTCGCCTACCCGTTCCCGGCCCGCGTGGTCATGGATCTCGTCGGCGTGCCACGAGAAGACCAGCGGCAGCTCACCCGCTGGGGCACCGACGTCATGAAAACGCTGGGGGAGGGCCAGTACGGCACCGACCCCATCGCCGTCGCGCACGCCTCGTCCGCCGCGATGGACGACCTCATGGACTACCTGCGCGAGCTGATCACAACACGACGCCGGCAACCGTGTGACGACCTGATCTCCGAACAGCTCAAGGCCTCCGACGAGGACCTGTTCGGCGAGCGCGGCGAGTGGGACAGCGACGACGAACTGGTCGTCAACATCATCTCGCTGATCAACGCCGGCCTGGAGACCACCGCGAACTACCTCGGCAACGGCACCCTCGCCCTGCTGCGCAACCCGGACCAGTACCGGCTCCTGCGCACCGAGCCGATCGCCACGACGGCAGCGGAGGAACTGCTCCGCTACGACTCACCCGCGCCCATCATCACCCCGCAGCTGGCGAGCGAGGACCTGGAGATCGGCGGCCACCAGATCAAGGCGGGCGAGCTCATCTTCCCGGTGCTCGGCGCGGCCAACCGCGACCCCGCCAAGTACACCGACCCGGACACCCTCGACCTCACCAGGGAGTCCGCGGTCACCCACCTGACGTTCGGCGCGGGCATCCACTACTGCATCGGCGCGTTCCTCGGCCGCCTCGAAGGCCAGGTCATGTTCCCGATGCTGGCCGAGAAGTTCCCGAACCTCCGGCTCGATCCACGAGCGAGCGAACCCGAGTTCCGCCCCGACCCGGCGTTGCGCGGATTAAAGGAGCTGCGCCTGCTCACCGACCAGTGGTAGACACCCGCCGTGCACAACGCTCTGGAGTTCCTCGATCTGCTTCGTCTGATCGACGAACGGTCGGCCGCCTTCCGCAAGGCCATCGCGAACGCTCCCAGCCTCGACGCGCAGGTACCGACCTGTCCGGCGTGGACGCTGCGAGACCTCGCGCACCACATCGGCACCGGCCGCTACGTCTGGGCCGCCACAGTCGCCGCGGGACCCGCCACGGCCAAGGCGACGCCGGACGTCCCGGCCGCGCCTGTGGACCGCGACGCCCTCGTGGCGTGGCTGGCCGACGCGGCCGAGCAGCTGCTGGCCGCACTCCGCGAAGCCGGTCCGGACCGCGAGTGCTGGGTGGGATGGACCGACTCGCAGTCGCCGCGCACCACCGGAGCCGTTGCCCGGCACCAGGTCCAGGAGATCGCGGTGCACACCTACGACGCTCAGCTCACCGTCGGCGACCCGCAGCCGCTGCCGGACGAGGTGGCGCTCGACGGTGTCGACGAGTTCCTGGTGACCTGCGTCGCCACGACCAGCGCGTGGCCGCACGAGCCTGCCACGCTCCACTACCGAGTTCCCGAGGGCCGCTCCTGGAGCATCCGGTTCGACGCGGACGGCGCACGGATCGGCGTGGTCGACGGTGAGGCCGACGTGTCCGCCACGGCCACGGCCAGTGACTTCGTGCTGTGGTTCTACGGCCGCCTCGTACCGGACTCGCTGAAGCTCGACGGCGACGTGCGGGTGATCGACCAGCTCATCGCCTGGGAGCCCTGAGCAGGACAAGGGGTGCTCACGAGACCGTGAGCACCCCGTTGAGCCACTAGGACGCGGAAGGCGTGCCCCGCGTCTCGTCCTCCCAGCCCAGCACCGGGAAGTCGAACGCGCTACCGGTCGACCGCAACGTCCACAGCTGCGTCTTGCCGTTCGCCGCTCCCACGACCGCGAGGTCTTCCTTGCCGTCGAGGTCGAAGTCGCCGGCGGTCACAACGCCGGTGTACTTGCCCTGTGACCACATGCGCGGGGTGAAGTTCGCGGCGGTGTGCACGAACACCGCTTGTTCGCCCACGACCACGACGTCACCGCGACCGTCTCCGTCGACGTCCGCACTGATCGGTGTCGCGCTGTCTGCGGGGTAGTCGTTGCCCTGCCAGCGGACCTCACCGGCTCCGAACCCGCTACCGGTCGAGGCGTAGGTGCGCAGCGAGCTGCCGGTGCCCTCGCTCCTGATCTCGGCGAGGTCGTCCTTGCCGTCCCCGTCGAAGTCCCCGGCGGAGATCTTGCCGCTGACGCCGTCCAGCCACGTCGTGGGTGTGCCGAGAGCGCCGCCGCGGAACACCTGCACGCGTGATCCGGTGGCCGCCGCGACGTCGGTCTTGCCGTCGCCGTCGAAGTCACCGGCCGTGAGCCTGGTGCTGTCCAGCGGAAGCTCACCGGTCCACGGGATGGGAGGCGCGTTCAGGCGGTTGCCGTCGGAGAGCATCAGCAGCATCCGGGTGTTCGCGCCATTCCGCTGGAACATGATCACGTCGGAGCGGCCGTCCCCGTCGAAGTCGCCGCGCACGTGCGGGCCCCACTGCTCCGGCCCCGACGAAATCCCCGGGTCGAAGACCTGGGTGCCGCTGTGGAAGCCGCCGTCGCGAGCCGTGACGTTCCACATCGTGTAGCGGCCGAAGTCGTTGCGCTCCATGAACGTCACGTCCGCGCGGCCGTCACCGGTGTAGTCGGCCCGCACGTGCGGCTGCGGCGTCACAGGCGCGCGTGCGAACAGATCCCAGTTCTTGTAGTCGCTGACGTTGCCCGCCCGGTCGACTGCCCGCGCGTAGAAGAACGACGTCCTCTGGTCGCGTGGCATCGTCACCGGGATGACCGCGCGCCCGTCGGGACCGGCCTTGACGAACGTGGTCGCCTTCTCCTGCTGCAACCCGAACTGGTAGCCGTAGACGTCGTCGCCCGCGGTGGCGGGGGACAGCGTGATCGTTCCGGTGGTGCCGGCCGGGATCGCGGACTGGCCGTTCGGGTAGTCGGTCGAGGAGACGCGCGGCTTGCCCGGCCTCACGCCGTCGACCAGGAGCCAGCACTCGGTGCTGTACGGGCTGGAGTCCGTGCCGTCACTGGTCTTTGCGCGGTAGCTGTAGACGTTTCCGTGTTGCAGCAGGCCCGACGGCAGTTCGGCCCACGAGAACCGCGCTCCCGAACCGGTGTAGACGTCGCTGGTGTGCACGGTCGTGCCCGCGGCGTCGCGGATCTCCAGCGTCGTGGTCAGGTTGTCGTCGTCGAGGTCCTTGGCGCTGCCCGAGAACTGGTTCGGCGGCGGCATCACCGTCGGCGCGTCCGCGGTGCCGCACGCACGCGGGTATGTGGTGCTCACCGTCGGCGCGCTCGGCGCGTTGTTGTAGGTCACCACGAGGAACACGCTGTCGTGCAGGATCACCTTGCCCTGCGCGGGATCGGTGTCCTGCGGAGCGCGCAGCCCGAAACCCATGGAGCCGTCACGGCGGTCGGCCGCCTCCTGCACCACCTGCCGGAGCTGGTCGCTGCGCAGCGCCAGCGGCATGTTGTACTGGGCGCACGCCTGCCCGGACCCGCTCGCCAGCCGGGTGCTCCAGTGGTCCTCGGACGTCCGCCACGTCAGCGGCTTCGCCGGGTCAACGGTCTTGGTCTGCCAGAGGTCCACCGGAGTCTCGTCGCACGACTCGGTGCGGTCGATCATGATCCGGACGGTCGCGTCGATGATCCGCGCACCCGCGAACTGCCGGGTGTCGAACTGGAACAGCGACCGCCACTGGCCGCCGTCGATCGCGCCCACCCGGACCGCGTCCCGGTGGGTCTCCCAGTACGACGTGTCCGGTTCGAGCTTGTTGACGTGCGTCCACGCGGACGGTGGTGGCGCATAGCCGATTGCCTGCGCCGGCGTCGTGATCAGTGTGCTGAGCAGGCCCAACAGGGCCAGCACGGACAGTGTTCTACGCATGAGCTCTCCCCCTCGCTCGTGTGTGTTCCACGCGCGAGGGAGAGGGTAGGTTGCCCTGCCTACAGGCGGCCTACATCGGTGATCGTCACGGCCGCCTCACCCAGCTCATCCGACGCCATCAGGTCGATCTCCGCGTTGAAGCCCCAGTCCTTGTCGCCGGCCGGGTCCTCGAAGATCTGCCGGCACACCCAGCGCTCGCGCTCGACGTTGATGATCAGGAACGCCGGGCCGCGCGCGTTCGGGCCGGCGCCGATCTGGTCGTGCTCCTCGAAGTACGGCTCCAGAGCGTCCATCCACTCCTTGGCCGTCCAACCGGACTCGTGGTCCAGCTCGCCCAGCGAGTACCAGTCGCGTTTCGCGGCCAGCTCGACGCGGCGGAACAGCGCGTTGCGGACCAGCACCCGGAAAGCCCGGACGTTGCTCGTGACGGCCGGCGGCAGGTCGACCCGCACCTCCGGGGCGTCCGGCGCGTCCGGGTTGGTGAGCTTCTCCCACTCGTCGATCAGCGACGAGTCGACCTGGCGCACCAGCTCGCCGAGCCACGAGATCAGGTCGTTGAGCTCCTCGGTCTTCGCCTCGTCCGGCACCGTCTGCGACATCGCCTTGTAGGCGTCCGCCAGGTACCGCAGCACGAGGCCCTCAGAGCGCGCCAGGCCGTAGAACGACACGTACTCCGTGAACGTCATCGCGCGTTCGTACATGTCGCGCACGACGGCCTTGGGGGAGAGCTTGTAGTCGTCGACCCACGGGTGACCGCGGCGGTAGGTGAACATCGCGGCGTCGAGCAGCTCGGCGAGCGGCTTCGGGTACGTGACCTCCTCCAGCAGCTCCATCCGCTGGTCGTACTCGATGCCGTCGGCCTTCATCGCGCCGATCGCCTCGCCGCGCGCCTTGTGCTCCTGCGCGCCCAGGATCTGCCTCGGGTCGTCCAGAATGGACTCGATCACCGACAGCACGTCCAGCGCGTAGCCCGGATCCTCGCGGTCCAGCAGCTCGATCGCGGCCAGCGCGAACGGCGACAGCGGCTGGTTCAGCGCGAAGTTGAACTGCAGGTCGACCGTCAGCCGGAAGTCGTCGCCGTTGCGCTCCACGACACCGGCCGCGACCAGCGCCTTGTACATCGCCAGAGCGCGGCGGATGTGCTTGAGCTGCTTCGCCCGGTCCTCGTGGTTGTCTTCGAGGAGGTGCCGCATGGCCTGGAACGCACCGCCGAGGGGACGGCCGATCACGTTCAGCAGCATGGCGTGCGAGACCTGGAACGACGACGTCAGCGGCTCGGGTTCGGCGCCGACGAGCCGCTCGAACGTCGTCTCGCTCCACGACACGAACCCGTCCGGCGCCTTCTTGCGGACGACCTTGCGGCGCTTCTTCGGGTCGTCGCCCGCCTTGGCCAGCGCCTTGATGTTCTCGACCTCGTGCTCCGGCGCCTGCACGACGACGGTTCCCACGGTGTCGAAACCGGCGCGGCCCGCCCGTCCGGCGATCTGGTGGAACTCGCGGGCCTTCAGGATCCGCGTGCGCGTGCCGTCGTACTTCGAGAGCGCCGTGAAGACGACCGTGCGGATCGGGACGTTGATGCCGACGCCGAGCGTGTCCGTGCCGCAGATGACCTTGAGCAGACCGGCCTGCGCGAGCTGCTCGACCAGGCGGCGGTACTTGGGCAGCATGCCGGCGTGGTGCACGCCGATGCCGTGCCGCACCAGCCGCGACAGGGTCTTGCCGAACCCGGACGAGAAGCGGAAGTTGCCGATCGTCTCCGCGATCGCCTCCTTCTCGGGCTTCGTCGCGACGTTGACGCTCATCAGCGACTGCGCGCGTTCGAGCGCGGCGGCCTGGGTGAAGTGCACGACGTAGATCGGCGCCTCGCGGCCGTGCAGCAGGTCCTCGATCGTCTCGTGCAGCGGCGTGGAGACGTACTGGAAGTTGAGCGGCACCGGGCGCTGGGCCGAACGGACCACCGCGGTCGGCCGGCCGGTGCGGCGGGTCAGGTCCTTCTCGAAGAACGTGACGTCGCCGAGCGTCGCCGACATCAGCAGGAACTGGGCCTGCGGCAGCTCGACGATCGGCACCTGCCACGCCCAGCCGCGGTCCGGCTCGCTGTAGAAGTGGAACTCGTCCATCACGACCTGGCCGACGTCCGCCGTCGCCCCGTCGCGCAGCGCGATGTTCGCGAGGATCTCCGCGGTGCAGCAGATGATGGGCGCCTGGTCGTTGACGCTGGCGTCGCCGGTCATCATGCCGACGTTCTCCGGCCCGAAGATCTCGCACAGCGCGAAGAACTTCTCCGAGACCAGCGCCTTGATCGGCGCGGTGTAGAAGCTGCGCTGGTTGGCCGCCATCGCGACGAGGTGGGCACCGATGGCCACCAGGGACTTGCCGGACCCCGTCGGCGTGCTGAGGATGACGTTGGCCCCCGAGACGAGCTCGATGACCGCCTCCTCCTGCGCCGGGTACAGCTGCAGGCCGCGCTCGGTCGCCCAGTGGGAGAAGGCGTCGAACAGTTCGTCTTCGTCGGCGATCGAGGTGAGCCGGTCCGTAAGTGCAGTCATCGCAGGTGAACTATAGGTGGTACGCGTACTCGGTGAACTCCCAGTCGGTCACGAACCGCTGGAACCGGGCCACCTCCTCCCACTTGAAGTCCACATAGGACCGCACGAAGTCCTTGCCCAGCACCTCGACCATCGCCGTGTCCTCCTCCAGATAGGCGAGTGCGTCGGGCAGCGTGGCGGGCAGCGTCGGGGCCTTCGACGGGTCGTAGCCGTAGCCCGCGGACGGCCGCGGCGGCTCGATCCGGTCGCGAATGCCCAGGTAGGTGGCCGCGATGAGACCCGCGATGCCGAGGTACGGGTTGGCGCTCGCGTCACCGAGCCGCAGCTCCAGTCGCGTCGTCTCTCCTCTTTCGGCCGGCACCCGGAGCATGGCGCTGCGGTTGTCGAGACCCCAGTCGATCAGCCACGGGGCGAGCGAGTCCGGGCCGAACCGCTTGTAGGAGTTGACCGTCGGGTTGAGCAGCGCCGCGAGGGCCGGGGCGTGCTTGAGGATGCCGCCGATGGCCCAGCGCGCTTCCTCCGAGAGGCCGTGGCTCGTCCCGGGCGCCTGGAACGCGTTGCGCCCGTCCTCCTCGTGGCACGACAGGTGCAGGTGGAAGCCGGAGCCGCCGCCGTCGTTGAACGGCTTGGCCATGAACGTGGCGAGCCGGCCTTCTCTTCTGGCCAGCTCCTTGACGCTCGTCTTGAACCGGAACGCGCGATCGGCCGCGTCCATGGCGGGCGAATGGACGAGGTTGATTTCGAACTGACCGCCCGCGTACTCGTGGTTGCCGCCCGTGGTTTGCAGGCCGGCCGAGCTGAGCGTGCGAAGAGTTCTCAGCAGATGACCGTCGGAGTCGCCCCGCCGGCCGGTGGCGTACACGTTGCCCGGCTCGTCGCAGTAGGGACGCCACCCGTTCGGGCGATCTTCGTCGGGTTCGCAGAGAAAATATTCCAACTCGGGACCGATCACCGGCTTGAGGCCCGTCGTCTCGAATATTTCCAGCGCCCGGCGCAGCACCTGCCGCGGCGATTCGTCGACAGGTCTCTCGTCCGCCGGGCTCACGGCGTCGCCGATGCACCACGCCACGCCCGGCTCCCAGGGGATGGGAAGCAGTGTGTCCAGGTCAGGCACCACGATCACGTCCGGCAGCCCGGCGTCGAGAACACCCCCGTTCTCGGTCGTCTTGCCTCCTGGAGTCGTGCTGTAAACGGCACGGCAGAACGACAGCCCCCGCTGCGTAACCGCTGGTAGATGCTCCACGAGCACGTCACGGCCCCGATCCGTGCCGAGCAGGTCGGGGAAGACGACGCGCACGACGTCGATCCCGTCGTCGCCCAGCCTTGCCGCGAGTTCCCGTGTCACCTGTTCACCGACCACGTCGAACTACCTTTCCGGCACAGTGTGTCGCTGGCGCGGAGGGGATAACGTCGAGGGGCAAACGCTATCGACCCGTCCGTGGAGTAAAGACCATGATCGGTCTCAGTGGGTGCTCCACACTCATCGTCCACCACGGGGCAACAGTCCGTAACTGGACGGGTGACGACCGTCACGAGATCATGCACGATGTGGGATCGTGATCAAACCGCGTGCGGACTGACTCGCACCACATCACAGACATAGTTCGGAACCGCAAGTATTGTGCCGGGAACACCTTGAGCTCGAGCACGGGAGACTTTGAGTTGTCTGGTCACCACACGATTGCCGAGACCGAGAAAGCCGTCCAGGCCAAGCTCGGTGCGGTGCCGCTGCATCGCGAGCAGATGGCGGCGGTGTCGAACATCCACCGCGCCGCTACCGCGATTCGCCAGCACCTCGAGAACTCGGTGCTGCGCACCAGCGATCTGACCTGGACCGGCTTCGTCGTGCTCTGGGTCGTGTGGATCTGGGGCGAGATGGAGACGCGTTACGTGGCCGAGGAGGCCGGGATCTCCAAGGGGACCCTGACGGGCGTCGCCAAGACGCTGCAGTCACGGGGCCTGCTGGAGCGCCTCGGGCACCCGACCGACGGGCGGCTGGCTGTTCTTCGACTCACCCCTGAGGGTGAAGAACTGATGGCCGACCTCTTCCCCAAGTTCAACGAGGAAGAGGTCTTCGTCAGCGACCCGCTGGAGTCGTCGGAGGCCCAGTCGCTGGCCGAGATGCTGCGCCGCATGGTGACGCACCTGGAGGCCAACGGCGAGCAGCGCCGCCTCGACCTGCGCGGAGACACGCCGCTGCCGCCGCGCCGGTCCAAAACTTCAACGCCCGCGTGCTCGCACTGGCCGAGGACGCCTCGCAGCCGCTGCTGGAGCGCGCGAAGTTCCTCGCG
>NZ_JBEXPJ010000075.1:0-38192 GCF_040611995.1 Lentzea sp. NPDC006480 | reverse complement strand
TGGTCAAGAAGGGCGCCGAGGGCGTGCTGGTGGCGACGCCGGAAGGCCGGTGGACGGTCGAGCCGACACCGGTCGAGGTCGTGTGCGGGCTCGGTGCCGGTGACGCGTTCGGTGGATCCGTGGTGCACGGCCTGCTGTCGGGCTGGGACCCGGTGCGGATCGCCCGCTACGCCAACGCGGCCGGCGCGATCGTGGCGTCCCGGCTGGCCTGCGCGGACGCCATGCCGGACCAGAAAGAGATCGAGGAGCTGCTGTGATCACGGACGGGCAGTGGCGCGAACTGCTGTGGCGGCGGGCCGAGGACCCCGGCTCGATCAGGCGGGCGTACCAGGCGCGCAAGCGGCGCAACTCGTTGCTGGGCGGCAAGTCCACGCTGTTCCTGGTCGCGGCGGACCACCCGGCCCGTGGCGCGCTGGGCGTCGGCGGCGACCCGCTGGCGATGGCGGATCGACGGTCGTTGCTCGACAGGTTGCTGACGGCGCTGGCGAACCCCGCGGTCGACGGTGTGCTCGGCACGCCGGACGTGATCGAGGACCTGCTGCTGCTGGACGGCTTGAACGAGCGCGTGGTCATCGGCTCGATGAACCGAGGTGGCCTCGCCGGTGCCGACTGGGAGATCGACGACAGGTTCACCGCTTACGACGCGTCGTCCATCGCGACGTTCGGGCTGGACGGTGGCAAGATGCTGCTACGTCTGGTCGACTCGGACCCCGGCACGATCCCGACGCTGGAAGGTTGCGCGCGAGCCGTCACCGAACTCGCCGAGCACGGCCTGATGGCAATGGTCGAACCGTTGCCGTACAAGCGTGATCACAATGACAAGCTGGTGCTGCAGAAGGACTCCGCGGCTTTGTCGCGTGCCTCGGCCGTGGCCGCGGGCTTGGGTGCGACCTCCGCCTACACCTGGCTGAAGCTGCCCGCGCCGGACGAGCCGGAGGTCGTGCTGGACACCACCGCGTTGCCCGCGCTGGTGCTCGGCGGTGTGCCGTCCGCGAATCCCGAGGACGACCTCGCGTCGTGGGGCCGCTCGCTGCGCCATCCGACCGTTCGTGGCCTGGTCGTCGGGCGTGCGTTGCTCTACCCGCCGGACGGTGATGTCGCCGCCGCCGTTGCTGCCGCCGCCGAAATCCTGCGCACCGCCAAGGGAGTCACGGTATGACCCTGCACCGTCCACACGGGACGCTCTCGACTCCGACCGAGGCCATCCACCTGATGCCGGAGGACGCGGGCTGGATCTACACCGGCCTGCGGGTGATGCGGATCGAGGCCGGCTGGGTGCACACGATCGAGACCGGCGAGTTCGAGGCGTTCGTGCTGCCGCTGTCCGGATCGCTGACGGTCGAGGTCGACGATCTCAGGTTCGAGCTGCAGGGCCGTGACTCGGTGTTCACCCGCGTCACGGACTTCGCTTACGTGCCAAGGGACGCGTCCGTGGTGCTGTCCTCCGAGGACGGATGCGAAGTCGCGCTGCCGATGGCTCGCTGCGAAAAGCGGCTGACGCCCAAGTACGGCCCGGCCGACGGCGTCCCGGTCGAGGTGCGCGGTTCCGGCAACGCGACCAGGCAGGTCACCAACTTCGGCACTCCGGGCGTGTGGGACCACGCGGACAAGCTCAACGCGTGCGAGCTGATCACCCCGGACGGCAACTGGTCCTCGTACCCGCCGCACAAGCACGACTCCTCGGAACCGTGCGAGGTCGAGAACGAGGAGATCTACTACTTCCGGATCGCCGACCGGGACCAGGTCACCCCGTCGCGGACCGGCTTCGGTTTCCACCGCACGTACACCGACGACGGCACGATCGACGAGGACGTGACCGTGCGCGACGGTGACGTGTTCCTGATCCCGCGCGGCTACCACGGTCCGTGCGTCGCGGCGCCGGGTTACCCCATGTACTACCTGAACGTGCTGGCCGGACCGGGCGACGAGCGCTCGATGGCGTTCTGCGACGACCCGGCGCACACCTGGGTCCGCGACAGCTGGGCGGCGCAGGAGCTCGACCCGCGTTGTCCTGTCACGACTGCTGAGGGGCGAGTGAAGTGAAGCTGACGACCGCGCAGGCACTGGTCCGGTGGATGCTGGCCCAGCGCACCGAACTGCTCGACGGCTCTACCGCCCCGCTGTTCCCCGGCGTGTTCGGGATCTTCGGCCACGGCAACGTCCTCGGCCTCGGCAACGCTCTGGAGGAGGTCCGCGACCGCATTCCGGTCTGGCGCGGCCACAACGAACAGGGCATGGCCCTCGCGGCGGTCGGCATCGGCAAGGCCACCCACCGCCGCCAGGTCGGCGTCGCCACGTCGTCCATCGGCCCCGGCGCGCTGAACATGGTCACCGCAGCCGGTGTCGCCCACGCCAACCGGTTGCCGCTCCTGCTCCTGCCCGGCGACACCTTCACCGGCCGCGCGCCCGATCCCGTGCTGCAGCAGGTCGAGCACTTCCACGACCCGACCGCGACCGTGAACGACGCGTTCCGCGCGGTCAGCCGCTACTTCGACCGCATCACCCGCCCCGAGCAGCTTCTCTCGACGCTGCCGCAGGTCGCGCGAGTGCTGACCGACCCGGCCGACTGCGGCCCGGTGACTTTGGCTCTGCCGCAGGACGTCCAGGCCGAGTCCTACGACTTCCCCGACGCCCTGTTCACCCCGGTCGTCCACCGCCTGTTGCGCCAGCGCCCGGACCTGCGTGCTCTGGCCGAGGCAGCCCGCGCGATCCGTGCCGCCTCAAAGCCGTTGCTGGTGCTGGGCGGCGGCGTCCGGTACTCGGGTGCGGCCGGACGGGCTTTGCGGTTCGCCGAGCAGCACGGCATCCCGATCACCGAGACCACGGCCGGCCGCACCCTGATCCCGCACGACCACCCGCTCCACGCGGGCCCGTTGGGCATCACCGGCTCCACCTCGGCCAACGTCCTGGCCGGTGAAGCCGACCTGGTGATCGCGGTGGGGACGAGGTTGCAGGACTTCACCACCGCGTCCTGGACCGTCTTCTCCCCGTCCGCGCACCTGATCTCCCTGAACGCGGCCCGTTTCGACGCGGTGAAGCACGGCTCGTTCGCCCTGGTCGCCGACGCCGACGAGGGTCTGCGTGAACTCACCGACGTCCTCGCCTCCTGGCAGGCTCCTTCCACCTGGGCCGCGCGGGCCCGTACCGAACGCGCGAAGTGGGACGACCACATCACCTCCCTGCGCCGGCCTTCTACCGGGCTGCCCACGTACGCCCAGGTCGTCGGCGTCGTGAACGACGTCAGCGGCCCGCGCGACTACGTGATGACGGCATCCGGTGGCCTGCCCGGTGAGCTGATCGGCGGCTGGCGTGCCACCGGCGAGTCCACAATGGACGTCGAGTACGGCTTCTCCTGCATGGGCTACGAACTGGCCGGAGCCTGGGGCGCCGCCATCGCCCACACCGAGGGCGTGGTCACCACCCTGCTCGGCGACGGCTCGTACCTGATGCTGAACTCCGAGCTCTTCTCCGCCTCCTTCGCAGGCCACGGCTTCGTCGCGGTCGTCTGCGACAACGACGGCTACGCGGTGATCCACCGCCTCCAGACGGGCCAGGGCGGCGCGGGCTTCAACAACCTCTACGCGGACTGCACCTCGTCACACGCCGAACCCCCGCGCACGGACTTCGCCGGCCACGCGGCCGCGATGGGCTGCGCGGTCTTCCCGGCCGACTCGCTGGCCGACCTGGAAGGCGCGTACCGCAAGGCCCGCGAGGTGGCGGTCAGCGAGAAACGCCCTGCTGTCGTCGTGATCCGCACGCACCCGTCGTCGTGGACCGAGGCCGGGGCGTGGTGGGAGGTCGGCGTGCCCGAGGTCTCCCACCGCGCGGAGATCGCCCAAGCCCGCGAGGAAGTTCTCGAAGGCAAGGCGAAACAGGTCCGCTACCTGAGCTGAGCGTCACCGCCCAGTGACTGAGACGACCTCATGAGAGGGAACAACACACCGGCGCCCGCTCCTTGAACGATTCGTAGGACAACGAATCGTTCGAGGGAGCTCCCGTGAGCCTGCTCTTCTCCCCGCTGACCCTGCGGTCGGTCACGCTGCCCAACCGCATCGCGGTGAGCCCGATGTGCCAGTACTCGGTGACGAAGGAAGACGGCGTCCCGACCGACTGGCACCTGGTGCACCTCGGCAGCAGGGCCGTCGGCGGTGCCGGGCTGGTGATCGCCGAGGCAACGGCCGTCGAGCCGCGCGGCCGGATCTCGCCGCAGGACGTCGGCATCTGGAACGACGAGCAGGTCGAGGCCTGGAAGCGGATCACGGCCTTCATCAAGGAGCACGGCTCGGTTCCGGGCATCCAGCTCGCGCACGCCGGGCGCAAGGCGATCGGTGACTGGGTGCCGGTGGCGCCCACGACCGAGCCGTTCCCCGGCGGCAACCAGCCGGAGAAGCTGACGAACCACAGCGGCATCGTCAAGGCGTTCGTCGAAGGAGCCATCCGCGCGCTGGAAGCCGGGTTCGAGGTCATCGAGATCCACGCCGCGCACGGCTACCTGCTGCACGAGTTCTACTCGCCGCTCACGAACGAGGGCAGCCTCGAAGAACGCATCGCCGTCCCCGTCGAGGTCACCGCGGCCGTGCGGGCAGCGGTCGGCCCGGACGTGCCGGTGCTCGTCAGGATCTCCGGCACCGACTGGGTCGACAACGGCTGGACCGTCGACGACAGCGTTGTGCTGGCACAGGCGCTCAAGGCCGCGGGTGCGGACCTGATCGACACGTCCAGCGGTGGCAACACCGCGCAGGCGGACATCCCGATCGGGCCCGGCTACCAGGTGCCGCTCGCCGAAGCGGTGCGACGCAAGGCAGACGTGCCCACGGGTGCGGTCGGCCTGATCACCGAGGCGAAGCAGGCCGAACAAGTGTTGACGGACGGTTCCGCTGACCTGGTGCTGCTCGCGCGCGAGTTGCTCCGCGACCCGTACTGGCCGCTGCACGCGGCACAGCAGTTGGGTGTGGAGGTCAAGGCACCGAGGCAGTACGCCAGGGCGTTCTGAAAGCGCCCTCAGAGTTCAAGGGCTGGGCACCGATGATCCGGTTGCCCAACCCTTGAACTCTTCAGGCTGAATTCAGCGACGGTAGTCGTCGTAATCGTCGTACGGGTCGTCGTGGGGCTCAACGGCACCACCACTCCCGTTCGGCGACCTTTCGTCACCAGACAGCTCGCGCTGCAGCGCAGCGAAGTCGGTCTCATGAGAGCTGTATTTGAGCTCCCTGGCGACCTTCGTCTGCTTGGCCTTCGCTCGGCCGCGCCCCATGGCTCGACCCCCTCGCACAGGGACGGGGGCGGCCGGGGGAACGGCGGCCCCACTCGTCTCGACAACTAGTTCCTGGTAACTACCGTACCGTGCCGATGGGGTTCCTCGCGACGCGGTAGGCGTGACACGTACCGCCAAATCTCGCGGCCGCCCTCGCGTGGAAGGATGCACAGGTGCCCAGACCGTTCGTCGCCTACCTACGGGTGTACGAACCGTTATCGGTATTGGACGCACCGCTAGCGGCGAAGGTCGAAAAAGCCCTGGAAACCGGGCCTGTGCTCCGGTCGGAGGCAGGTGACCGCGAACGGGAACTGTGGTTGCGATCACAGTTGGGGCGAAAGCTGCTTCCGGGCGAGTCGTTCGACGTGATGACGATCAGTCCGGCCGAGGTGCCGACCTCCGAGGCCGCCCGGGTCGGTCCGGGACCTCTTGTCTGTCCCCTCGACCTCCGGGCCCGGTCCGCCGCGGCTCTGGTGGGCTTCCTGGCCTCTTCTCCGCCGATCCTGCAGGACGCGGTGCTGAACCTGTCCCCGGAAACGGTCCGAGCGCGCGCGAACGCCGTGATGGCCGAGCTCTCGGCCGGAGCGGTCCACGTCATCTCCACGACCTGGACCGTGCCGCTGCCCTGGTTCTCCCTCGTCGACCCGGCCCAGCGCCGCGTGGTGCTCGCCAGCGCCCAGGACGACCCCGAACGGCAGGTGTCCTGGCGGGTCGCGATGGCCGACGCACGTCGCCGCGTCGCACGGGCGTTGAAGGTCGTGCAGGCGTCGCTGGGTGAGGACGGACCCGCGAAGGTCCTCGCCGACACCGGACGGTGGCTGGAGCACTTCCACCCGCACTCGGCGGTCGAGCTCGACTACGGCGGCCTGGTGCAGCTGCTGGAGGACAAGGACCTGCTGGAGGACAGCTCCGCGGCCGACGTCAACGCCATCGTCGACGCGTTGGAGAACGGTGACGCCGAGGAGGTCGCGCTGCGCTACGAGACGCTGCGCGAGTTCTGGGGCGAGCTGGCGCGCAGGGAACGCCACGGCTGAAGCACTACCCGCGCTGCCACGGCCCCCGCAGCTGCCAGCGCCATCGCCGCAGGCCACGCCACGTGCACCGCGACGAAGCTCGCGACGAACGGCGTGACTGCGGCGCTCAGGTAGTTGGCCGAGTTCTGCATGGCGATCGCGGTGGCGCTGCGGCCGTCCGGCGCGAGCTCACCGGCCTCCGTGACCGCGAGGCCGTTCCAGCAGACGGCCAGTGCGGTCGTCGGCACCAGCACCGCGACGAGGGCGGGCACCGGCGCCTGGTCGAGCAACGCGACCAGCACGAACCCCACCGCCGTGGCGACCGCGACGATCTTCAGCGGCCCCACCCGGCTGCGCGCCCGGTCCGACCACACGCCGACGGCCAGCCTGCCGGCGCCGCCGACCGCCTGCGCGATGCCGAACACCACCGCGGCGGCCGTGACGGTCATGCCGTGAGTGCTCAGCAGCGGCACGAGCAGGGCCGTGGCGGTGAACTGGGGAACGACGAGCAGCCCGCTGGCCAGCGACAGCCTGAGCAGCTTCGGGTCCTTGAGGATGAGACCGTGGTCGCTGCCCGCCCTCGTCGCACCGGGTGGCTCGCGGACCAGCAGCGCCACCGCGATCGCCACGAAGGCGGTCACCGAGGCCAGTGCCACGAACGCCGCCGGGACGCCGTGCGTGATCGCGAGGCCGGGCAGGAACGCGGCGGTGAGCGCCGCGCCCAGCGGAGTCGCGGTCTGCCGCACGCCCATCGCCAGCCCGCGGTTGCCGGCGCTGAACCAGGCCATGACCGCACGGCCGCTGGCGGCGTTCACGCTCGCTCCGAAGAGTCCGGCACCCAGCAACGCCAGACCCGCGAGCCACGCGTTGCCGAGTGCCACGGCGAGCAGGCAGGCAGCCGCACCGACGCCACCGATCGTCATGGCGAGCCGTTCGCCACGGCGGTCCGCGAAGACACCCCAGGGGACCAGCGCGATCATGGTGCCGAGGTTCACGGCACCGAGAAGTAGCCCGACCTGGGGCAACGTCAGGGAGAAGTGCTGCTGCAGCTGCGGGCTGATCGCGGGCAGGCCGAGGAAGACGGCCGCGTTCGTGCCCTGCGCCAAAGCTCCGATGCACAGCACGACCCAGCGGTACCCCATGAGGGCACGCTAGGTCCGCTGCTCAGAAAGTGGAACGCCTGTCTTACCTCTTGGGACGGTGGTGATGTCCGCGCTCGGCCGCCAGCAGCTCGTCCACCGACGCACTGCCGCGCTGGTAGCGAGAAGCGATCTCGGCGTTGAGCTTGTCCACGACCACCTGCACCTCACGCCGCCGCACCGACACCGAGGCCTCTTCCGAGATGAACGTCTCCAGCGCTTCGCCGAGGCGATCGTCGGACAACTTGCTCACGTCGGAGAGGTCCACGTCGGAGACGAGCGCCTCGACGTGCCGTTGATGCGCATCAGCACGTGACGGCTCATGGGTCTGATACCGGCCTAGACCAGTTGCCGGGCCAACGGCATTTGTGGACAGGATCGTGGCCAGCTGCTCGACCACCGCCGAGCCGCCGGAGCTGCGGCGCTCCTGTTCCGCGCGCACGATGTCGATCCGCGCGTGCAACAGCCGCCGCAGGTAGGACAGGTCGGTCTCTTCCTGCGCTGCCTCGTCGCGGAGTTCGCGCACCTCGACGAGCGGGCGCTGCTCGACGCCCTCCGTGTAGTCGGGGGCGAGCACCCGGTCGATTCGGCGGCGCCCGCCAGGACGCACCTCGATCACGTGTCCATCCTGCGGTAGATCCTCCTCACCCGCCAACACATCCCATGCACCAAACTTGTCTCAAATGTGCACGCCCAGCAGCTTCCGCGCCTCATCAGGCGACAACGCGGGTCGCTGGGCGATCTTCGAGAGACCTGCCGCACGCGCCACGAGCTGTGCGTTGTCCCGCACCGGCACGCCTCGCGAGTAGCTGATCGTGTCTTCCATACCCACTCGGAGGTGGCCACCCGCACCCAGTGCGGTGAACATCACCGGCAGCGTGGTCCGGCCGATCCCGGTGGCGGAGAACGTTGCCCCGTCCGGCAGCGCGTTGACTGCTGCGACCAGCGTCGCGGCATCGCCGGGCATGCCGCCGGGCACTCCCATGACGAGGTCGACGTGCACGTGACCGCCCGCGGGCAGGCCGTGCTGGTCCAAAAGGCGCTTCAGCGACGCCAGCTGGCCGATGTCGAAGATCTCGTACTCCGGGACGATGCCGCGTTCCTGCATGCCCTTGTGCAGCGCGACGATGAACTCCCAGCGGTTCATGAACACGTCGTCGCCGAAGTTGACCGTGCCCATCGTGCAGGACGCGGAGTCCGGCATCGCTTCGAGCACGCGCAGCCGGTTCTCCTCCGGGTCGTGCACCGATCCGCCGGAAGAGAGCTGCACGACGAGGTTGGTTTCGGAACGCAGAGCCTCGACGGTGGCCTTCAGGCGACCGAGGTCCAGCGACGGCTTCGCGTCCTCGCCGCGGATGTGGACGTGGATCATGGCCGCGCCGACCTGCTCGCAGCTCTGCGCCGTCGCGACCAGCTCTTCCAGGGTCACTGGAAGCTGCGGGACGTCGGCTTTCGCGTGTTCCGCTCCGGTGGGAGCGACGGTGATGAGCGTGCCCTGGGACATGGTCCCGGACTCTAGGGGGTCACCCCCGCAGGTTGCGAACAGCTTCCCGGCCCAGACCGGGGGTGTCCGGCGGCACCGAGTCGGGGTCGATTCGTGCCGGAACCTCCCGTTCGGGGGCTCCGGCGACGAGGTTCGCTTCCACCGGCACAGACCGCTTGACCAGCGCCAACGCGATCGGGCCCAGCTCGTGGTGCAGCACCACGCTGCCCACCCGGCCGACCGCGCGCCCGTCCAGCGTGACCGGGTCACCGGTCTCCGGCGTGCCGTCCGCAGAACCATCCAGGTGGAGTAGGAGCATCCGGCGCGGCGGGCGTCCCACGTTGTGGACCTTCGCGACCGTCTCCTGGCCCCGGTAGCAGCCCTTGTTCAGGTGCACGGCCGGGTCGATCAGGTTGACCTCGTGCGGGATCGTGCGCTCGTCGGTGTCGATGCCCTGGCGCGGCCGCAGTGCCTCGACCCGCAGTGCCTCGAACGCGAAGCTGCCGGCCGGGCGAGCACCGGCGTCGGTGATCCGCTGCCACCAGTCGGTGAGTTCGGCGCGCGGCACCAGCAGGTCGAACGAGCGCTGCAGCGGCCACGACGTCCTGCGCACGAAACCGTCGCCGAGCGCGTCGACGTCGGTGGGCGCGGGGATGCCGAGCTTGTCCAGGATCGCCTGGGCGTCCGGTCCGATGATCGACAGCAGGGCGAACTCGGCCGTGGCGTCGCGCGGCTCGACCTTCGACCAGAAGACCATCTTCTTCAGGTACGCCAGCAGGTCGTCGACCTTCTCGACGTCCAGGAACACCGTGCCGCCGACGTTCGCGACGACCATGTGGTGCTCCAGGCGCCCCTGCGCGTCGAGGATCAGCGCCTCGGTCGCGGCGCCCTCGCCCAGCTGCTCGAAGTGCTGGCTGGTGAGCTGGTGCAGCCACGTGAGCCGGTCCTCACCGGGAATCGCGATGACACCCCGGTTGGAGCGGTCCACGACCACGACTGACCGAGCTGCCGAACGTTGCTCGGCGAACGGGTCGCCGTAGTGCCAGGCAACACCTGCGTCGGTGGAATCGTCGGGCGGCGGGACGGCTCCGGGGAGGATCACTCGGTCTCCTGCTCCTGCTCTTGCTTCAAACAATCACGGCACGTGCCGGACAGCGCGAGGTGGCTCGCATCCAGTTCAAACCCGTGGCGTTCCCGCAATGTTCCGACCAGCGGGTCGAGCAGCTCACACGGGATCTCGTCGATCCGGCCGCACACGTGGCACACGAGATGCACGTGCTGGTGGTCGTCGACCGAGTAGCTCGGCGCGCCGTGCCCCAGGTGCGTGTGCCGGACCAGCCCGAGACGGTCGAGCAGGTCGAGCGTGCGGTAGATCGTGGTGATGTTGACCGTCGGCGCGGTCTCCTGGACGCGCTGGCAGATCTGCTCGGGCGTCGAGTGCTCGAGCGACCTGACCGCGTCCAGCACGAGCTGGCGCTGCGGCGTCATCCGCATGCCGCGGTCGTGCAGCGTTTTGCGCAGGCCTCTTGCGGTCTCCACGACGCAATGTTAGTTGAGTTCAGTAGGCTCCGGCGCATGCGCGTGCTGGCACTGCTCGACGGAACCCTCGCTGACCCCGACTCGCCGCAGATCCGCGTCGACGACCTCGGACTCATGCGCGGTGACGGTGTGTTCGAAACGATCCTCGTGGTCGACGGGAAGCCCCGCGAACTCACGCCGCACCTGGACCGGCTCGACCGGTCCGCCGCCATGCTCGACATGCCCGCACCGCCGCGCGCGGAGTTCGAGCGCGCGGTCGAGCTCGTCATCGGCAACTGGACCGGTGGTCGCGAGTTCGCTCTGAAGCTCGTCTACACCCGCGGCATCGAGGGCGGCGACGGCACGGGCACCGGGTTCGCGCTCGGCATGGAGATCGGCGCGAAGGTGCTCAAGCAGCGCGCCGAGGGCCTGGCCGCGGTGACGCTGGACCGCGGCATCGAGCCGGACCTGGCCGACCGCGCGCCGTGGCTGCTGCTGGGCGCGAAGTCGCTGTCGTACGCGATCAACATGGCCGCGATCCGCGAGGCCGAGCGCCGCGGTGCCGTCGAGGTCATCTTCACGACGTCGAGCGGCTCGGTGCTGGAAGGCCCGACCTCGACCGTGATCCTGGTTCGGGGCAAGACCCTCGTCACGCCGCCGTCGAAGCTCGGCATCCTGCCCGGCACCACGCAGTACGCGTTGTTCCGCGCCGCCGAGCGCGCCGGCTGGACCGTGCTCGTGGAGCCGATCCAGACCGGCGAGCTCTACGACGCCGAGGGCGTGTTCCTCGCGTCCAGCGTTCGCAAGATCACGCGGGTGACCACGCTGGACGGCAAGCAGCTCCCGGACTCGTCGGCCCTGCTGACCGAGCTCCAGGGCCTGTACGAGTCCGAGTACTGAGCTACTTGAGTCCGGCGTCGACCGCGGCCATCAACGGGCCGCGGTCACCCGACATCTCCCAGAACATCGCACCGAGCAGGTTCTTCGACTTCAGCCACGCGGTCTTGCGCTGGATCGACCACGCGTCATCGAAGGTCCACCACTGGTTGCCGGTGTAGCAGGACGTCGCCACGGCGACCTCGTCGTGATAGACGGTGCAGTTCGGCACGGACGCGACGAGGTTGGCGTACCCGCGCGTGCCCGCCTCCTCCGGGAACTGGCCCGGTGCCGCACCACCCGCCTGTTGCCACTCACCCTTCTTGCCGCCGTCGACCACGTTCTGCCAGCCGCGGCCGTAGAACGCGAGCCCGAGCGTGATCTTGCGCGACGGCACCCCGGCGTCGAGGTAGGCCTGCACCGTGCTCGCCACGTCGAAGTGGAAGGAGTACGGGTCGTCCGGGTCCGGGTAGAGGTTGCCCTGGTGCCCGGTCCGGTTCGGCTCCCACGAGTTGTCGCTGCCGGAGCCGTGGAAGTCGTAGCCCTGGACGTTGAAGATGTCCATCGACTGCGCGACCCGCCCGAGCTCCCAGCCCGTCGCGATCTTGCCGGGGTCGGCCGGGGTGAACGCGGTGATCTGGTAGCGCTTGCCGGTGGTGGCGCCGTACGCGTCGATCTGCCGGCGGAACTCCTCGATCAGCAGGGTGTTGTTGGCCTTGTCCTGCGGGCCGAAGTGGTTGCCCGCGTGGCCTTCCGCACCCGGCCACTCCCAGTCGAGGTCGAAGCCGTCGAAGATGCCCGCCGCGGTGCCGGGACCACCGGCGCCGTTGTAGGTCGGCAGGTTGCCCTTCAGATAGATGTCGATGCACGACGACACGAACTTCTTGCGCGAGGCGTCGGTCGCCGCGACGTCGGAGAAGTACTTCGAGTACGTCCAGCCGCCGAGCGAGATCAGCACCTTGAGGTTCGGGAACTTCGCCTTCAGCTTCTTTAGCTGGTTGTAGTTGCCGCGCAACGGTTCCCAGCCGCTGTCGGCCACGCCGTCGACCGACTGCGCCGCGCTCATCGGCCTGCTGTAGTCGGCTTCCGCGTCGCCCGCGCCGTCACCCTGGCTCGGGTCCTGCGGGTTCGCCGTGGTGCCCTTGGTGACACCTTGCAGACACGTCAGGTTGACCGGGTCGATGTTGCCGAACGCGTAGTTGACGTGCGTCAGCTTCGCGGCGTCCATGTCCTTCACGAAGTATTGGCGCCCGTAGATGCCCCACTGCACGAAGTACCCGACGCGGGCGTACCCGCTGACGATGTCACTCGTGGTCTCCGTGACCGCGTTGCTCGCCGCCGACACGTTGTCGTAGGTGTCGCGGGCCCGGACGGTGAACGTGTAGCTCGTCGACGGCGCGAGGCCGCTGACGGTCGTCGTCGTGCCGGAGACCGTCATCTTCACGGTCGAGCCCTGGTAGACGTCGTAGTTCGCGACACCGCTGTTGTCCGTGGAAGCGTTCCAGGCCAACGTGATGCTGCCCGCGTCCTTGGCGGTCGAACGCAGGTTGCCCGGCACGCTCGGCGGTGTCGTGTCGGTGGCGGGGTTGTTGGTCGTGACGCTCACCGCCGCGCTCGGTGCCGACTGCGTGCCCTTGGTGTCCTTGGCCCGCACGGTGAACGAGTACGCGGTGTTCGGGTTCAGGCCGGTGACGATCGCGGACGTCGTGGTGCTGCTCGTCGCGAGGGTGCTGCCGTTGTAGACGTCGTAGCCCGCGATCGGCAGCGATCCCGCCGTGGAGGCGTTCCACTGCAACGTCACCGTGCGCGTGGTCTTGCTCGGCGAGGTCAGACCCGTTGGCGCGCTTGGCGGAGTGTCCGGAGCGCCGCTGCAGTTCGCGTTGTTGATGCGGCACGTCACCGGATCCACGTTGGAGCTGATGGAGAACGTCGGGCTGTACGGCTCGGTGCTACCGCTCGCCGCGACGCTCTTGTTGTAGTAGGCGGGAGTCAGCGTGACCTGGTTGCCGGACTGGGCAACCGTGCCGTTCTGGCCGTTGCTGACGGTCACGCCGTTGGGCAGCGTGAAGACGATCGACCAGTCGGCGATGGCCGCGGTGGTGTTGTTGCGCACGATGAACTTCGCGGTGCCGCCGGCGACCGAGTAGTCGGCGGTGACACCACTGGCGGGCGGCGCCGGATCACCGCTGCCGTCGCACGCCATGTTGTTGATCGTGCAGGTGGCCGGGTCGGAGGCCGAGCTCAACGTGAACGTCGGGCTGTACGGCTCGGTGTTCCGTCCGGCGGGGATGTTGTTGATGTAGAAGGCCGGAGTGAGGGTCACTCTCGTGCCGCTCTGGGTGGTCGTCGCGTTCTGGACGTTGCTGACCGAGACACCGGCCGGCAGGTCGAACTTGATCGACCACCCGTTGAGCGCGGTCGCGGTCGCGTTGGCGACCACGAACTTGCCACTCGTGCCGGTGCGGGAGAAGGTCGCGGTGATGCCCGTGGCGGCCTGTGCAGGGACCGCCAATGCGAGCACAGCGACCAAAATCGCTAGGAGGGCAGGGATTCGGCGCATGCGGAGCTCCAGGTAGGTAGAGGTCCGCGGCGGCCTGTCAGTTACGGTACTTTGGTCTGGACCACTAGGTCAACGGTGTGGTCCTCAGACGATCGGGCGGAACCTGACGCTCGTCCCCGGCCGCGCCTGGCCGAGAAATCCCAGGTGATCACGGTCGACCACGCCGATGACGGGATAGCCGCCCGTCGTCGGATGGTCGTTCAGGAAGACCACCGGCTGGCCGTCCGGCGGCACCTGGACCGAGCCGGTGATCATCCCCTCGCTGGGAATCTCGCCGTCACGACGATTCAGCTTCGTCCCGTTGAGTCGCGCGCCGACCCGGTTGCTGCGGTCGCTGACAGACCATTCCCCTTGCCTCAGCTGGGTTTCCGCGTCGTCGAACCAGTCGTCGCGCGGGCCGAGCAGGATCGGGATGACCAACGTTTGCAGCGCTCGGTGTGGTGGCACCACATCCGCTCCGGTTGGGACGTTCGGCGTACCGAGCGGCAGAACGTCGTTGTCCCGCAACGGGTCTGGACCGATTCCGGACAGCAGGTCGGTCGAGCGGCTGCCGAGCTCTTCCGGGACGTCGATGCCGCCGGAGATCGCCAGGTAGGTGCGCAGGCCGGTGTCCGGCGTGCCGATCTTCAGCGTCGAGCCCTTGGGCAGGTGCAACGGCTGGTGCGAGTCGGCGAGCTTGTCGTCGATCCAGAGTCTTGTGTGCGGGCCGGTCACCGCGATCGTGCAGGACGCGTCGGCGGTGAGCTCCGAGCCGCCCAGCAGGAGTTCGAGCCCGGCGGCGGCTTCGTCGTTGCCGACGAGCCGGTTGGCGAGCTTGAGCGAGTCCGGGTCGACCGCGCCGGACGGCGGCACGCCGAGGTGCGCGTTGCCGGGGCGGCCGAGGTCCTGGACCAGCGCCTGCGGTCCGGTGCGGATGATCGTGATCTTGCGGTTCATGCCACCACGAACCTGACCTGATCGCCGGGCTGCAGCAGCACGGGGGTCTCGGCCAACGGGTCGAACAGCGTGATCTCGGTGCGGCCGATCAATCGCCAACCGCCCGGTGTGGCCCTGGGGTAGGCGGCGGTGAACTCACCCGCGATGCCGACGCTGCCTGCCGGAACCTTCGTGCGCGGCGAGTCGAGCCGCGGCTGCTGGAGTGACGCGGGCAGGCCGGTCAGGTAGCCGAAGCCGGGTGCGAAACCGCAGAACGCGACCTCGTAGGTGGCGTCGGTGTGGAGCTTGACGACCTCTTCGGGGCTGATGCTCGCCGTTTCGGCGACCAGGTCGAGGTCCGGTCCGTCGTAGATCACCGGGATGGTGATCTCGCGGGGGTGGGTCTTGGGCGCCTTGGTCAGGTCGACGGTGGCGAGTACTTCCCTGACCTGGGTGAGGGCACCCTTGACCAGCACTGTTCTGGCAGCGGGCACCAGTTCGTCAACGCCGTCGAGGCCTTCGAGAGCCGCGCGGACGGCCGCCACCTCGGTCAGTGAGTCGACCTCGACCAGGAGGGCGTCGGTTCCGCAGCGCCGGAGCAGCATGGACCCATGTTACGGGGAATCGTGGGATTGTTGAACAATCCCACGACCCGAAGTTGTCCGCGTGTCGACCCGGCCGTGCGTCAGGTCAGCCGACGATGCGCTTGAGGTGTGCCGACGCGTGCGGTTGCATCGGCTGGCCGACCATCGCCCGCTCCTCCACGTAGGCGAGATCGCCGTTGTTGACGATGCCGTAGAGGCGCTGCGAGCCCTGGACTTCCTTGGCGCTCGCGCTGCGGATCACGGCGTCCGTCTCGAACTCCCAGGAGGTGTTCGTGCGCGGCTTGCCGTAGTACAGCTCGACGATGCCCGTGTTGTGCGTGAGCAGCAGCTCGATGGTGTCGTCCGGCTGCGGGCGCCAGAAGCCCTGTTCTCTCGCTGCCGGGCGGATGACCTCGCCGGCCTCGTTGAGCAGCCATGACCTCGCTTCGTAGACGAGGAACGGGCGGCCGTCGTGGGCGAAGGTGATCTGCTGGCCGAAGCGGAACGGCCCGTCGATCGTCGGGTAGACGATCTCGCCTTCGCCTCGCCAGACGCCTACCAGTGGGAGCACTGACAGCAGGGCGTCGTTGAGGTTCGCCCCTTCCCGCAGGTTCGCCGTGTCGCCCGGGACGGGCATGTCGGTGAACTGGGGAAGGTTGCGGGCCCGCGTCGCCGCGGCTCGCTCTTCTGCCAGGCGGATGGCTTCGTCGCCGCTGCCCGGGATGGGGGTGCCTGCGGTCATCGCTGGTCGGAGTAGAGGCGGTACACGACGTAGCCCGCGAACCACATGACTGCGATGGTCACTAGCACCAGGAGTCCGGTGAAGATGTGTTCCACGGGGTGGAGGATATCTCGCCCCGGTTGACGTGCAGGGTTGTGGTGGTGGAGGACTCAGTTCGTGCCGCCGTTCCGGGCGCGTTCCTTGCCTTCGGACGTGGAAGGGCCCGGCGGTCAACACCGCCGGGCCCTTCGTCATACCAACCAGGTGTCAGGCGACTGCGATCTGCAGCTCGTGGATGCCGGGGCCCGACGCCGAGATGTCGGCCTGGCCGTTGCCGGTCTTGTGCAGAGCGCGAACAGTCCAGCTGCCAGGCGCCGCGAAGAACCGGAAGTCCCCCTCAGGCGAGGAGACGACCTCGGCGGTGAACTCGCCGGTCGAGTCCAGCAGGCGGACGTAGGCGCCACCGACCGGAGACCCGTCAGCGACGACCTTGCCCTGCAGGACGGTTTCGGTGGTTGCAACGTCGATGGAGCCGCCCTGGACGGGCGCGCCGCATGAGTCGGACATGAGAATCAGGCCTCCTTGCCGGAACCGAGTTCGATCGGCACGCCGACGAGCGAGCCGTACTCCGTCCAAGAACCGTCGTAGTTCTTGACGTCTTCGTGGCCGAGGAGCTCGCGCAGGGCGAACCAGGTGTGCGAGGAGCGCTCGCCGATGCGGCAGTAGGCGATGGTCTTGCGGCTGCCGTCGAAGCCCGTCTCGGCGTAGATCTCGCGGAGCTCGTCGTCGGACTTGAAGGTGCCGTCCTCGTTGGCGGCCTTCGACCACGGCACGTTCACGGCCGAGGGGATGTGGCCGGCGCGCTGGGCCTGCTCCTGCGGGAGGTGGGCCGGGGCCAGCAGCTTGCCGGAGAACTCGTCAGGGGAACGCACGTCGACGAGGTTCTTGTTGCCGATGGCGTCGACGACCTCGTCGCGGAAGGCGCGGATCGAGAGGTCCTGCTCCTGCGCCTTGTAGGAGGTCGCGGAACGGGTGACCTCCTCCTTGTCGAGGGGACGGCCGTCGAGCTCCCACTTCTTGCGGCCGCCGTCGAGCAGCTTCACGTCGCCGTGCCCGTACAGCTTGAAGTACCAGTACGCGTAGGCCGCGAACCAGTTGTTGTTGCCGCCGTAGAGGATCACCTGGTCGTCGTTGGAGATGCCCTTGGCCGAGAGCAGCTTCTCGAAGCCCTCGCGGTCCACGAAGTCGCGGCGGACCTGGTCCTGGAGTTCGGTCTTCCAGTCGATGCGCACGGCGCCGGGGATGTGGCCGCCTTCGTACGCGGTGGTGTCCTCGTCGACCTCCACGAACACGACGCCGGGCGTCTGGAGGTTCTCCTCGGACCAGGCGGCCGAGACCAGCACGTTCTCACGGCTCATGGGACGTTGCTCCTGTTGGTAGTGCGTGGGCTTATTGCGATTGCGGACGTGCGAAGGCGGGTGCGTACCGGCGCAGCAGCAGGTACATCTCGCACCCGAGGCACAGGCCCAGCGCGGCGTTGAGCAGCGCTGCCACCAGTGCGAGGGCCGTGGCCACCAGGCCGAGCGTCGTCAGACCCGTGGCGTAGCCGAGGGTTCCGATCAACGCGAACACGAAACCGACGCCCTGGGCGAAGCGCAGCGGTGCCGCCTCTTCGCGTTCGGTGGTCGGGGTGATCCGGGGCTGGATCGCGTAGCGGTAGACGTGGCCCCACGGGTTGAGCTTCAGCGAGATGAACGCGCACATCGCGAACAGCACCGTCTGCGCGGCGAGCAGTCGCCACCAGCCGGTGAGGAGAACGATGGCCAGGACGATGGTGGTCATCCAGGCGGAGAAGCGCGGTCCGCGCGGGTCTACTGGGGCATCTTTGGGCACGACGACCTCCGGACATTCGGACGAGGAGAAATTCAGTCCGTCAGAGGTAGCTGCTGGGCGTCAAGCGGCCCAATCAGCTCGTCGTGCGACACAGGCTGCTGCGGACGCGGCACAGGTCAACCGCGCGTCGCTTCGTGAGCAGCATTGTCATGCCAGCGAGGGTAGCCCTCAATCCCTCGGTCCGGGAGGTATGTCCATCTGGTGGAACAACCCAGGTTCACTCGACCGGATTAGGGCAGATGTGGCTCCAGCGCGGCGAGCAAAGTGTCGCGTTTCGGCACGCCACCGACTCGCAACACCTCCACGCCGTCAGCCGTGAGAGCCAACGTGGTGGGCGTGCGCATGACGCCCAGCGAAGCGGCCACGTCCGGCAGGTTCGTCACGTCCAGCTCGGCGTGCGTGAGGCCGTCGGTGCGCGACGCCAGGTCGCTCAGGATCACCTTCGCGTGCCGGCACGGCGCGCAGAACGTGGTGGAGAGCTGGACCAGCGTCACCCCCGGCGCGAGCAGGTCGCGCACGGGAGCGGGCAGGTCGGCGGAAGTCTCACGCGAAGTGATGCGGCCCTCGCGGACCTTGAGCAGCACACCGATCGCACCGGCCACGGCCAGCGCGCCCAGCAGCGCCCACACACCAGTCATCGTTGGACCAACGGTACATCCGCGATGACGCCGGACAGCACGAACGCACCCGGCTCCACCCGCACGGCGGTGGGCGTGGCGCCGAACGGCAGCTTGCCCGGGTCGATCTTGACCGCGAGCGCCTGGCGCAGCGTCGGGATGATGTTCTTGAGCGAGAGGTCGTCCAGCGTGATCTCGTCGACCGTGATCTGGATGGCGCCACCGGCCAGCGAGACCTGGCCGTACGCGGTGAGCTTGACGTCCTTGCCCGCGACGTTGGTCTGGCCGGAGAGCTTGATCGCGGCGGTCGTCTGCGGCGCCGGCGGCGTGTCAGCGGCCGTCGTGGTGGTGGTCGTCGTCGTGGTGACCCGGTTGTCCGGGTCGATCGAGAGCTTGTCGAACGGCGTGACCTGGCTCGCGAGCCGGTTCAGGTCCAGCGACTTGATCTTGACGCTGCCCTCGACCTGGTCGATGGTCGCCTTGGAGACGTTGCCCGCCAGCAGGTCGGCGAGCTCCACGCGGGTGTGCCGCAGGTCGGCGTGGATGTCGAGGTCGCGCAGGTCGACGCCCTGCGCCTCGTTCTTGATCGGCACGCCGGACGCGTCGATCGCCACGTGCGTGTAGTCGCCGCGGACCGCCTGGAGCATGAACGGGAAGCCGTTGATGCGCACCGACGGGTCCTCGTCGAGCTGCAGCTTCTCCCGCATCCGCTGGGCGATCTGGTACTCGCCGGCCGCCGCCAGCGCGAAGTCGGCGGCCACCAGCAGCAGTGCCAGCACGATCACCGTGATCAGGAGGAACTTCCCGCGCCGGGACTTCTTCCGGGGCCGTGCAGGGGTGTGCGCAGTCATTCCTCGTCCTCGACTTTGCCGGCGATCCATGCCGCCATCCGGTCTACCAGGTCTGGAGTCGCGGCTGATTCCGCGTGCCGCATACCGGGCTCGATCCACAGCTCGGCATGTCCTGAGGACGCGCGGTGCAGTGACTTGGCGTGCTCCTGGTCGAAATAGTGGTCCAGGTCACCGTGCACGATCAGCAGTGGGGTGGGCGTGATCCGCGCCACCACCTCCAGCGGACTCTCCGGCGGTTGTACCCAGCTGTCGCCGAGCCGAACCCCGAGTGCCCGTGCGGCCAGCTTGCCGTGCGGCTGCTCCAGCAACCAGTGGACGCGCCGCATCGGTGCCGTCTCCCGCGACCACCACCTGGCCGGGCCGCTCACGGAGACCACGGCATCAGGCCTGGTTTCACCCAGCGCGGCGTGCCGGATGACGATCGAGGCACCCATCGAGAACCCGACCGTGGCGATCTTCGAGTAACCCAGTTCGCGGGCGGTGAGCACCGCCGCTTCGATGTCGTGGATCTCGTCCGCGCCGACCGTGGAGCGTCCCTCGGACCGTCCGTGGCCGCGGAAGTCGTACGCGACGACACCGCCGTGCGCGGCCAGCCGGGCCAGGACCCGCGCGACGTACGGCTTGGTCACGTTGTTCGTGAATCCGTGTCCCACAACGAAAGCGAGGTCGTTTTCACTCTTGTAGTGGACGCCCTGCAAGCGCACGCCGTCATGTGACATGGATGTAACAGGCGTGACGCTTGTGGAAACAACTGTGAGCACGACTTCTTGACCTGGGACTTTCTCGGGTTGCACCGGTATTGTCTCCGTCATCCGCAGGCAACGGGGCCCGGTCACCGTACGCCCGTGTGCTGGTCAGAGGTGACCAGACCACGGCCGAGAAGGAGGGCGCCGCGATGAGCATCGACGTGCTGCTGCTGACGACAGACCCCGACCCGGAGGCCGTGCTGCCCGCGCTGGCACTGCTCCCGCACGCGGTCCGCCCGCTGCGTCCCGAGGTCTCCGCACTGCTCGAAGCCGGTCCCCACGACATCGTGCTGGTCGACGCCCGCACCGATCTCGTCGGCGCCCGCTCGCTGTGCCGCTTGCTCGACTCGTCCGGCGTGGACGTGCCCGTGGTGGCGGTCGTCACCGAGGGCGGTCTGGTCGCCGTCAACTCCGACTGGTCGGTCGACGAGATCCTGCTGCCGAACTCCGGCCCGGCCGAGGTCGACGCCCGCCTGCGCCTGGTGCGCTCGCGCCGCGGCTCCACCCAGCCCGGCGGCGACGGCGCTCTGCAGCTCGGCGACCTCGTGATCGACGAGGCCACCTACACCGCGCGCCTCAAGGGCCGCCCGCTCGACCTCACCTACAAGGAGTTCGAGCTGCTCAAGTACCTCGCGCAGCACGCCGGCCGGGTCTTCACCCGCGCGCAGCTGCTGCAGGAGGTCTGGGGCTACGACTTCTTCGGCGGCACCCGCACGGTCGACGTGCACGTGCGACGGCTGCGCGCCAAGCTCGGCCCCGAGCACGAGGCGTTGATCGGCACGGTGCGCAACGTCGGCTACAAGTTCGTGCGCCCCCCGCGCCCCGGCTCGTCGCGCCGCCCGGCCGAGATGGCCGAGGTCGACGAGATCAGTGACTCGGTCCACGTTCTGGATGAGCGTTTGATCGCGCGGTAGGTTCGCCTGTGTGGCGCAACTGAGCTGGTACGACGAGCTGACGACCGATCAGGCTGCCGAGGTCGGGCAATTGCTGGCGGCTGCCGAGAGCACCGACGGCGTGGCACCGGTCGGCGAGGCCGTGCGACTGCGGATGCGCCCTGGTGCGCACGGCAGCAAGCACCTCCTCGCGCACCTGAACGGCGAGCTCGCCGGGTACGCGCACGTCGACATGATCGGTGACTCGGGCGGCCACAAGGTCGCCGAGTTCGCCGTGCACCCGAAGTACCGCCATCAGGGCGTGGGCGAGGCACTCGTGAAAGCGCTCCCGCAGGAGCCCCTGCGGATCTGGGCGCACGGCGGGCACCCGGACGCCGAGAAGCTCGCGGAGAAGATGGGCTTCCGCAAGGTGCGCGAGCTGCTGAGGATGCGGCTGCGGGTCGAGCACGAGCTGCCCGAGCCGAAGATCCCCGAGGGCATCACCATCAGGCCGTTCGTCCCCGGCAAGGACGAGGCCGCGGTCGTCTACGTGAACCACCGCGCGTTCGACTGGCACCCGGAGCAGGGCTCGATGTCGATCGAGGACGTCCGGGCCAAGGAGGGCGAGGAATGGTTCGACGCGAAGGGCTTCCTGCTCGCGTTCGACGCGGACGGCCGGCTGGCGGGCTTCCACTGGACGAAGGTGCACACCCCGGACCTCGGTGAGGTCTACGTGGTGGGTGTCGACCCGGACCGGCAGGGCGGTGGTCTCGGCAAGGCGCTGACGCTCGCCGGGCTCGCGCATTTGCGGCAACAAGGCGTCAAAGAAGTGATGCTTTATGTCGAGGCCGACAACGCTCCGGCAGTGCGTGTTTACACTGGGTTGGGATTCACTCTTTGGGATGCTGACGTCCAGTACGCCCGGTAGTGAACGAAGCGTCACGAAACGCAAACGCCCAGGTCACGCCGTCACCCATCTGGTGGTGTCACCCGTCACTTCCCGTCCTCTGTTCACCCCTCGTTCACTTTGTTTAGGCGGTCTGTCCACTATCGCTACCTACCTTCCGTAGCGAGCGGCGACGTCCGTCGCGAACCGCTTGAATCGCTTCCGCAAGGTGGAGGACCAAGGTGAAGATCCAGCGGCACGGCGCCGTGCTCGGCCTCGTTGCGGCCAGCGCGCTTCTGCTCAGTGCGTGTGGCAGTGACAACAACACGGCGGCCGGCGGCAGCACGCCGACCAGCGGTACCTCCGTGCCTGTCGAGTGTGGTGGCAAGACCAAGCTGAACGCCGAGGGCTCTTCCGCGCAGAAGAACGCGGTCGACGCGTTCGTCCAGGCGTACAAGGCTGCTTGCCCCAGCGCCGACCTCGCGTACAACCCGTCCGGCTCCGGCGCGGGCGTGAAGAACTTCAACGCCGGTCTCGTCGACTTCGGTGGCTCGGACTCCGCGCTGAAGGACGGCGCCGAGACCGAGGCGGCCACCAAGCGCTGCCAGAGCAACCCGGCGTGGAACCTCCCGCTGGTCTTCGGCCCGGTCGCGATCGGCTACAAGGTCTCCGGTGTGGACAGCCTCGTGCTGGACGCCAAGACCACCGCCGCGATCTTCTCCGGCGCGGTCAAGAAGTGGAACGACCCGGCCATCAAGGCCCTCAACTCCTCCGCCACGCTGCCGGACAAGGACATCGCGGTCATCTACCGCTCGGACGAGTCGGGCACGACCGACAACTTCCAGAAGTACCTGACCGCCGCCGGTGGCTGGACCAAGGGTGACGGCAAGCAGTTCAAGGGCGGTGTCGGCGAGGGCAAGGAGAAGTCCGCCGGTGTCGCGCAGGCCGTTGGCTCCATCGACGGTGCGATCACCTACGTCGAGTGGTCGTTCGCGCAGGACAACAAGCTCTCGACCGCCAAGATCGACGCCGGTGCCGGCGCGGTCGAGCTGTCCGCCGAGTCGGCCGGCAAGGCCATCGACGGTGCCAAGGTCAAGGGCGAGGGCAACAACCTGGTCCTCGACCTGAACTCGATCTACGGCACCAAGGCCGCCGGTGCGTACCCGCTGCTGCTCGCGACCTACGAGATCGTCTGCTCCAAGGGCTACGACGCCGACACCGCGAAGGCCGTCAAGGCGTTCCTGACCGTTGCCGCCAGCAGCGGGCAGGCGCAGCTCGCCGAGGCCGGCTACGTGCCGCTGCCCAAGGCGTTCCAGGACAAGATCCTGACCGCCGTCAAGGCGATCGCCTGAGGTTGATGCGAAACTTCGGCTGACGCAGACGCGATGAACGATCCCGTCGTGGCCAAGCGCCCCGCCGGCTCCGGATACACCGGAGCCGAGCGGGGCGTTGCGGCTGCTCCCACTGCCACGGAGGCTCCGATTCCCCCGACACCGGAAGCTCCAGAGACCGAGACCAGAGTTCACGTTCGCCCCGGTGACCGGATCTTCCGCGGGATGGCAACGGGTTCTGGTGTCTTCATCGTCGCGATCATCGGCGCGATCGGGCTCTTCCTGATCCTGCAGGCGATCCCGTCGCTCGGACTGGACAACGTCAACTTCCTGACCAGCCGCGAGTGGACCACCACGGATCCGTCGAACCTGCGGTTCGGCATCCTGGACCTCCTGCTCGTGACGGTCGTCGTCGCACTCCTGGCGCTGCTGATCGCGATGCCGATCTCGATGGGCATCGCGCTGTTCCTCACGCAGTACGCGCCGCGCCACCTGTCCCGGCCGTTCGCGTACGTCGTCGACCTGCTCGCCGCGGTCCCCTCGATCGTCTTCGGTCTGTGGGGCCTGTTCGTGCTCGGGCCGGTGCTGTACCCGTTCTCCAGCTGGCTGATCGACAACCTCGGCTGGATCCCGATCTTCGCCAAGGGCAACGTCAACGTGCAGCTCGGCGGCACCGTCTTCACCGCGGGCATCGTCGTCGCGGTGATGATCCTGCCGATCATCACGGCCGTCAGCCGCGAGGTCTTCGAGCGCACGCCGACGATGCACATCGAGGGCGCGATCGCGCTGGGCGCGACCAAGTGGGAGGTCGTGCGCACGACGGTGCTGCCGTTCGGCAAGGCCGGTTACATCAGCGCCTCGATGCTCGGTCTCGGCCGCGCGCTCGGTGAGACGATCGCCGTCGCGGTCATCCTGAGCACCGCCTCCAGCTCGTTCGGCTTCTCCCTCTTCGACGGTGGCAGCACGTTCGCGTCGAAGATCGCCCTGGCCGCGCCGGAGTTCAACGACCCGCGTTCCGCCGGTGCCTACATCGCCGCCGGTCTCGTGCTGTTCGTGCTGACCTTCGTGGTCAACGCCATGGCGCGCTCGATCGTCGCCGGCCACAAGGAGTACGAGTGAGCACCCTGTCCGCGGATCCCCAGCGCCTCGCGACACCGCCGACGTTCCAGGCGGTGAGCGCGGCCCGCCGCTTCAAGAACGGCCTCGCCACCGCGCTCGTGTGGGGTGCGTTCCTCGTCGCCATCATCCCGCTGGTGTGGGTGCTCTACACCGTGGTGCAGCGCGGCTTCCCGGTCGTGCTCCACGCTGACTGGTGGCAGAAGTCGCTCTCCGGCCTGCTCTCCCGTCAGCAGGGCGGCGGCGCGTACCACGCGATCTACGGCACCGTGGTCCAAGGCCTGGTGTGCGGCGTGATCTCGGTGCCGATCGGCATCATGGTCGCGATCTACCTCGTGGAGTACGGCGGCCGTTCGAAGCTGTCCCGTGCCACGACGTTCATGGTCGACATCCTGACCGGTGTCCCGTCGATCGTCGCCGCGCTGTTCGTCTACACGGTGTGGATCACGTACTTCGGCCTCGGCCGCAGCGCCCTCGCCGTGTCGCTCGCGCTGGTGCTGCTGATGGTGCCGGTCGTCGTGCGCACCACCGAGGAGATGCTCAAGATCGTCCCGGACGAGCTGCGCGAGGCCTCCTACGCGCTGGGCATCCCGAAGTGGAAGACGATCGTGAAGATCGTCATCCCGACGGCGCTGTCCGGCATCCTGACCGGCATCATGCTCGCTCTCGCCCGCGTCATGGGTGAGACCGCGCCGGTGCTGGTGCTGGCGGCGTACGCCCCGTACATCAACTTCAACCTGTTCCAGGGCCCGATGGCCTCGCTGCCGTTGTTGATGGTGAACGAGCGCAACAACCCGACGCAGGCGGGCTTCGAGCGCATCTGGGGCGCGGCGATCACGCTCGTGCTGATCATCACCCTGTTCAACCTGCTGGCGACCGTGATCTCACGGGCGCTGGCGCCGAAGACGAAGTGAGCGGGCGGACATGGCCAAGCGACTCGACATCAAGGACCTGAACCTCTACTACGGCAAGTTCCACGCCGTGGAGAACGTCTCGCTCGCGGTACCGCCGAAGAACGTGACCGCGTTCATCGGCCCCTCCGGTTGCGGCAAGTCGACCGTGCTGCGGTCGCTCAACCGCATGCACGAGGTCGCCATCGGCGCGCGCGTCGAGGGCAAGGTGCTGCTCGACGGCGAGGACATCTACGCGTCCACTGTGGACCCGGTCGAGGTGCGCCGCACCATCGGCATGGTGTTCCAGCGGCCGAACCCGTTCCCCACGATGTCCATTCGCGACAACGTGGTGGCGGGGTTGCGGCTCGCGGGCGTGAAGAACAAGAAGGAGCTCGACGAGGTCGCCGAGCGCTCGTTGCGCGGCGCCAACCTCTGGAACGAGGTCAAGGACCGCCTCGACAAGCCGGGCGGCGGCCTCTCCGGTGGTCAGCAGCAGCGTCTGTGCATCGCCCGCGCGATCGCGGTGCAGCCGGACGTCCTGCTGATGGACGAGCCCTGTTCCGCGCTGGACCCGATCTCCACGCTGGCGATCGAGGACCTGATCACGGAGCTGAAGAAGGAGTACACGATCGTCATCGTGACTCACAACATGCAGCAGGCCGCGCGCGTGTCCGACCAGACCGCGTTCTTCAACCTGCTGGGAGTCGGTCAGCCGGGTCAGCTGATCGAGGTGGACGACACGGAGAAGATCTTCTCCAACCCCGGCCAGAAGGCGACCGAGGACTACATCTCCGGCCGGTTCGGCTAAATTTCTGGGCGTGAGCCCGCAGAGCAAGAGCCGCAAGAAGAAGCAAGGCAAGGCACCCGGCCGCCGGCCTCAGCAGCAGTCGCCCTACGCACCGCTGCTGGAGTCGGCGGCCGCGTTGCGTTCCGAGTCGTGGCTGCTGGCCGAGTCGTGGGCCAGCGAGCTGTTCGGCACGCTGTGGCTCGGTGCCTGGCGGTTCGAGGACTGGCTGGAGGCCTTCACGTCCGAGTACGGGCGGATGGTCGACGCCCTGAGCCAGATCGAGCAGCCGGAGGCGCTCACGGCGCTCCGTGCGTTGTCCGGGGTGGGCGACGCCGACCTGAGGGCCATGGTCACGACCGCGGCGAACGACCTGGCGGCCAAGGGTGTCGAGGAGCCGGGCTGGTACTCGCCGGGCGCGCTGCCGCAGTTCCGCGACGCGTTCCTCGTCACGAACCTGCTGGGGGACGTGGAGGTCATCGCGTTCACCCAGGACCGCGCGGGTGTTGCCGAGACGATGATGTTCATGCGGCAGCCGGTGCTCGGAGCCACCTCGATCGAGCTGTTCTCCACGCCGGACGAGGGCACGATCGCGTTGCTCGAGGACATGATCTCCTCGACGCCTCAGGCGTTCCGGAACGTGATCACGCCGCTGACCGCGGAGCAGGTGTTCGACCGCCTGTGGCCGGACGTCGAGCAGTTCTGGTCCGACGGCCCGGACGACGAAGCCGAGGAAAGCCTGATCGGCGACGACGAGGACGCCCTGCACCCCGTTCTGCTGATGTCGCTCGCCGAGGCGCGCGTGAGCCTGCTGGTGCCGGGTGACTACGAGACTCCCGCCATCAGTCCGAAGAGGACGGACGAGGTCGTCGAGGCGTTCCTGGCTTCAGAGCACGGGATCGCGGACGTCGAGGCCGCACGGGCGTTCGCCCGGATCGTCGCTTCCGCTGCGGTGGAACAGAACCGCGATCCCGTGGTGTACGGACCGGCGTCGCTCACCGCCGTGCTGATCCTGAACGTGGCCGCGCGGTTGCACGTGAGTGACGAGGATCTGGCTCTGCTGCCGGACATCGTGCGCGCGTGGGCGTACTTCACCGTCGAGGCACGGGATCTGCCCCGGGAAGAAGCCCTCAAGGAGTGGGACGAAGAACTGCCCACCGTGCTCGCCGAGTTCTCCGAGGCTTACGCCGATCCGGAGCTCGCGGCAGAACGCGATGGGCAGTTCAGGTAGAGGTGCCTAGAGGTTCTCGTCGCCACCGTAGCCGGGCATCCGGCCGGTGACGACGAAGACCGTGCGCTTGGCGACCGACACGGCGTGGTCGCCGTAGCGCTCGTAGAAGCGGCCGAGCAGCGTGACGTCCACCGCGGTGGGGACGCCGTGCTGCCAGTCCTTGTCCATGATCACCGAGAACAGGTGACGGTGGATGTCGTCCATCGCGTCGTCCTCTTCCTCGAGGCTGCGAGCGCGGTCGACGTCCTTCTCACGGATGATCTCGGCCGCCTCGGTGGCGAGCTTGACCGCGATCCGGCCCATCTCGGCGAAGTACGGCTGCACGTCCTCCGGCAGCGCCGATGCCGGGTGCCTGCGCCGCGCGGCCTTCGCCACGTGCAGCGCCAGGTCGCCCATGCGCTCGACGCTCTCGGCGGCGTGGATCACCGCGAGCACGGTGCGCAGGTCCGTCGCGACCGGTGCCTGCAACGCGAGCAGCGCGTACGACTGCTCCTCGATGCTGGAGCGGACGTCGTCGACCTTCTGGTCACCGCTGATGACCTGCTCCGCGAGGCCGAGGTCGGCCCCCAGCAGAGCGGCGGTCGCGTTCTCCATCGCTGCCGCGACCATGCCGGTCATGTCGGCCAGTCGTCCGGCGAGCTCTTCTAGCTGGTCATGGTAGGCCTCGCGCATGGCGCTCAGCCTACGTCCCGACCATCGCGGCAGCGACATGCCAGGATGAACCCGAGGTGAACCCCAGGCGAATCACTTCGCGCAGGGGTCCTGTGCGGCGTTCACAATGGACAGATCATTGCCCGCTTGTCCCTGGTTGGTGCCCTGCGGGGTGCTGCCCGGCTTCGGCGCCACGACGTTGTCGTCGAAGTTCGAGCCGAGGGTCAGCAGGATGGCGCCGCCCATCTCGGGCGCCTCCACCAGTTCCGCGGTGGGAACAGCGGCCTTGAGGGTCGCCGCCTTGTTCTCGTTCCCCTTCGCGTACTTGATCGTGGTCTTCGCCTCCCTCGGCGAGTCACCGACCTGCACGACCTTGAACCCGTTCTGCTGCAACGCGGACGATGTGCGACCGGCCGCGCCGCCGTTGTTCGGGTTGCCGTTGCGCACCTGGACGGCGACCTCCTTGGGGTCGATCACCGTGCCGGGCTGGACCGGCGTGCTGTTCGGGTCACCCGGCTTCGAGTCGATCGGCTTCTCCTGCGGCAGCGGCGTTCCGTCGATGATCGTCTGGAACAGCTTCTTGACGTCGTCGTCCCGCAGGCGCTCGATGTTGTCGTCGTTCGACTTCGTCGGGCCCTCGTCGGTCCAGTGCGGCATCGTCACGAACGACACGCGCCCGGCGTCCAGGCTCTGCAACGAGTTCGCGAGCTCCAGCAGCTGCGCGACACCGATGTTGTCGCCGACCGTGGACTTCGTGAGCGCGTTGATGAAGTTGTTGAGCTTGGTCGGGCTCAGCAGCACCTCGTTCGACAACGACTGGCGCAGCATCGCCGACAGGAAACCCTGCTGCCGCTTGATGCGGTCGAAGTCTCCGCCGACGTCACCGGCGACCTTGCGGGCGCGGACGTATGACAGGGCCTGGTCGCCCTTGAGCGTGTACTTGCCCGGCTTGTCGATGACGACACCGAGCTCGTCGTCCTTGATCGCCTTGGGCGTGCAGATCTGCACGCCGCCGATCGCCGTCGACATCTCGCGGAAGCCGTTGAAGTCGATGCTGATGAAGTGGTTGATGTTGAGGCCGGACAGCTGGGTCATCATGTTGGCCACGCACTCGGGCCCTCCGTTGCCGTACACGGAGTTGGCCATGACCCCCTTCTCGGGAGCGAGCGGTCCGCCGTACTGGCCGTTGTCCGGGTTCCAGCTGCGGCACGCGGGCCGGTCGACCCGCACGTCGCGCGGCAGCGACACGATGACCATGCGCTTACGGTCCGCGGGGATGTGCGCGAGCATGATCACGTCCGACCGCGCGCCACCCTCCTCGGCCTGGGTGCCGACGTTGTCCTCCGGCTTCGCGCCCGCCCTGGTGTCCGAGCCGACGAGCAGGAAGTTCTCGTCACCGAGCTGCTTCTCCGCCTGCTGCACGGCCTGCGAGTTGCCGCCCAGTGCGTCGATCTTCGGGATCTTGGAGTCGGCGTACTTCGTCGCGGCCCAGGCGAAGCCGGTCGACACGAACACCACGGCCGCGGCGGCGATCGCCCCGACCTTGGCGCCGCGCATCAGCCTGCGCTGCTGGGGCGTGCGGCCAGCGATCTTCTTCTCGCCGTCCTCCTCGCCCTCGACGAGGCTCACCGGGTCGGCGAACTGGGTCGCCTCATCCAGCTCGTCCTCGTCCTTGACCCACGGCATGAGCTTGGCGCGCCGTTCCTTGCGCTGGCGCTCCTGCTCGAGCAGCTCGTCGTGCACCGCCGAGAACCGCGCGAGCGTGTGGTCGACCTCGCGCCGCTTCTTGACGTCGTCGCCGATGGCCTCCATCTCGGTGGTGAGGCACATCGGGTCCATGTCCTCGCGCTTCTCGACCTTGGCCACTCCGACCGCCGCGGCGATCTGGGTGGCTTCCGGGCCGGGCGCGTCGGCCTTGGGCTCCTCGGCAGCGGGCTTGCCCGGCGCCGCGGGGGCACCGCCTGCCGCCGCTGGGGGCGCGGCAGGGCTACCGGGACCGGCCGGTCCGGCGGGAGCGCCGCCGAGCCGGTTGGCGATGGGTGCGGGCCGCGGGCCGCTCGACTCCGCCCTCGGGGGCATCGGCCGGGGGCCGCTCGACTCCGCGCGGGACGGCATCGGGTGCCTGCCGGTCAGGTCCCCGTTCGGGGGCACGGCACGGCGGTCCGGCCCCTCGCCAGGGGCGGACGGGCGCGAAATGCCGGTGGACGACGGCGGCTCACCTGGCAGCAGGCGGCGGGGCGCAGGGGCTTCCGGCGCGTCCGGTGCCTTGGGAGCGGGCGGGCGCGGGATGCCGTTCTGCGACGGCGCGTCGCCAGGAGCGAGCCGGCGCGGCGGTGCGCCGTTGGTCTCGGGCGCCGGGCGGCGGATCGTGCCGCTGGGCATGCCGTTCGCCTCGGGCACCCCGTTCGGTGCGGGACGCCGCGGGATGCCGTTCGACGAGCCTGCGTCACCGGGAGGCACGCGGCGCGGGTCCACGGGTGCCGGAGGGCGCTGGACGCCGTTGGACGACGGGGCGTCGCCGGGCGCGAGCCGGCGCGGAACACCGTTCGGGGCACCGTTGGGAGCGCCGTTCGGCGGCATGGGCCGTGGGCCGGTCTGCTCACCGGGGGGAACCGGCCTGCGCTGCATCCCGGTCGCGTCGGGACGCGGTCGCGTCCCGGTCTGCTCGCCAGGAGGAGGCGGGTAGGCGCCGTTCTGCGCGGGCCGCGGCGGTGCCTGGTCGGCCATCTGCGGCCGCGGGCGCGTTCCCGTCTGCTCACCAGGCCGGTGGGCGACGGGCGGCTGCTGCCGCGGTGGCTGAGGCTGTTGCACAGGCGGTTGCACAGGCGGATCGGGCAGTGCGCGCCTGCCCGTTGCCGGTGGGTCGGGCAGAGCACGCCTGCCCGTTGCTGGTGCGGGTGGGTCAGGCAGGGCACGCCTGCCTGTCGTGGGAGCTTCGGGCGAGCCTGGCGGGACGGGCCGGGGGATGTTCGTCCTGCTGTGCTGCTCGATGAGGTCCGAGACGCTCAGGCCCCCAGAGCCTTCCATCGAGCGACGTCTACGGCCGGTCGGCTGGTCCTGCTGCTGGGGATCCTGATCACCACGGGAAGAGGGGCCGCCACGTCGGGGGTCGTCGGGCACCCAATCTCCCTTCTGGGTCAGAAGCTAAAAGCGGTTCGTCATTACGAGTTGACGACGACCGGGACACAAGGGTTGCATCACCGGCGTGTCAGTTGCGCCCGCGATACTACGGATGTAGCCGACTTCTGACGACCACTCCGGGTGATACGGCTTCGATCTGTACGCGATTACGCGCAGTCCGCTTGCCCTGAACGGGTGAGCCAGCTCACTCAGTAGTAACCGAGAACACGTGTCTCGGTGATGGCACGCCTACCAGACGCCTCGCCTGCGAGGCGGACCCGCCCGTCTGCACGGTACGCCACCGCGTTGCGTCCCGACTGCTTGGCCGTGTAGAGCAGGCTGTCGGCGCGCAGCAGCTGCTGCTCGGCGCTCACCGCCGGGCGTTGCGGAGCCTCGTCCGCCGGCGGCTCGTAGGCGAGGCCCGCGCTGACGGTCACGCGCAGCCCCGGCGCGATCTCCTGCCACGGGTGACGCTCGACACGTTCGCGGGCCGCCTCGGCGATCTCCACGGCTGTCGCGGCGTCCACCCGCGGCAGCACCAGCACGAACTCCTCGCCGCCGTAGCGGGCGCAGAAAGCGTGCTCGGGCAGGCCCTGCTGGAGCAGCTCCACCACGCGTTGCAGCACGCGGTCGCCCAGCAGGTGCCCGAAGTTGTCGTTGACCTGCTTGAACCAGTCGAGGTCGATCAACGCGATGGCGAGCCCGTACCGGGACGCGCCGTGCTCGGTCAGCATGTCCATCAGCCGCTGGTCGAGGTAGCGGCGGTTGTAGGAGTCGGTGAGGCTGTCGCGCAGGCTCTGCTCGCGTGCCTCGGCGTGCTCCCTGCGCAGCCGGTCGACCTCGCGGCGCAGCTGTTCGGGAACGTGCGGCTCCTCGACCTGGTCGGCGTGGACGAGATCGAGAGCGGAACGCAGGTGCTGGTAGGCCTGGCGCCACTGGCCGCGGGAGGCGAGCAACGTCGCGATGGACTCGTGCAGCCCCACCAGTCCGGGACCCTGCCGGTCGACGCTGGCGTCGTCCTGCGTGGTCTCTGCGATCTCGGGTCGCAGCGCGGTCATCGCGGTCACCTCCTTACTTGCCAGGTGTCGTCTCCTGAGAGGCGGCGCTTGAGCTAGAAGGACGCGTGGGGGTGGGATTTCCCCCGTCCGGTTGACCGTCAGCTGCTCCGATCCAGTGAGCTTGGGTGATCAACAACCCGTTCAGCCACCAAGACAGGGCGCGAACCCGTACACCTCGTCGTCCAGAAGCACGACGTGCAGCGATCCGATCTGACTGCCGATCACCGCGTCGTCCTGGCGCAGCGTGATCGTCACCGCGAGGACGTAGACGTCGCCGCGCGGATGGGCCTTCTCGCCAGGGGGTGCCCAGTCGGCGTCGGTGCGAAGCGTCGACCAGGTCGGTTCGACCTTGATCGTGGCGCCGCGCAGATCGCACGTTTTCTGCCGGAAGTCCGGATGCTGGGTGTCCTTCAGCAACTTCTGCTGCTGGGAAGGGCTCTCGTCGCCTGCCTTGTTGAGGCGCTCGTAGTACGTCTTGAACTTCGCCTTGCCGCCGTCGGTCAGCTGGACCGGTCGTGCGGTGCCCGCGACCGGACCGGCACAGCCCGCGAGGAGCGCGAGCGAGGCCAGTAAGACCGCGACCCGTTCAGCCACCGGAGTGCATCACGTCCGCGCCGGCCGGCACCGTCGCGTCCTCGGGGTCGTCCAGCCACCCCTCCGGCAGCACGACCTTGGCCGAGGAACCCTGCCGGCCGCGCGGCCCCTCCGCGTTCTCCGGGAAGGGAACGGTCGGGTCGAGCTGGCCGATCAGGTCGTCCAGCTGCTGCAGGCTCGACACCATCGCGAACGCCCGGCGCGTGTCGCCGCCGACCGGGAAGCCGTGCCAGTACCAGGCCATGTGCTTGCGCAGGTCCCGCAGGCCCTTGTCCTCGCCGTAGTGGGCGGCGAGCAGCTGCGCGTGCGTCCGGAGGATCTCCGCCACCTCGCCGAGGTTCGGGCCCTCGGGGATCTCGTTGCCCTGGAACGCCGCCTGCAGGTCGCGGAACAACCACGGCCGGCCAAGGCATCCGCGCCCGACGACCACCCCGTCGCAGCCTGTCTCCGCGACCATGTCGAGGGCGTCCTGCGCGCTGAAGATGTCGCCGTTGCCCAGGACCGGGATGCTCGTGACGGCTTCCTTGAGCCGCGCGATCTTGCTCCAGTCGGCCTTGCCGGAGTACCGCTGCGACGCCGTGCGCGCGTGCAGTGCCACGGCCTGTGCGCCCTCGTCTTGTGCGATGCGCCCCGCGTCGAGGTACGTCAGGTGGTCGTCGTCGATGCCGATGCGGAACTTCACGGTGACCGGCATGTCTCCGGCGTTGCGCACCGCGGCCCGCACGATCTGCCGGAACAGCTCGCGCTTGTACGGCAGCGCGGCCCCGCCACCCTTGCGCGTCACCTTGGGCACCGGGCACCCGAAGTTCATGTCCATGTGGTCGGCGAGGTTCTCGGCCACGATCATCTTCGTGGCCTCGCCGACGTTCTTCGGGTCGACCCCGTAGAGCTGCATCGACCGCGGGTTCTCACCCTCGTCGAACGTGATCATGTGCATGGTCATGGCGTCGCGCTCCACCAGCGCCCGCGCCGTGATCATCTCGCAGACGTAGAGCCCGGCCCCGTACTGACGGCACAGCTGCCGGAACGCCACGTTGGTGATGCCGGCCATGGGGGCCAGCACGACGGGCGGGTCGACGGCGAACGGGCCGATCTTCAGGGTGGAGGGAACGGACACGCCCTTCAGGTTACGGCACTGACCTGCCGCGATCTTCACCGAACGTGACCGCTGAGCCGTCCCGGCTGCGACGTTCGTCACGCCGGTCCGGCGAGCTCCGCGGCCAGCAGCTGACAGGTCTCCTCGTCGAATGCCACCAGTCGAATCCGGTCGATGACCGGCAGCGACCGCACCGCCCGGATCGCCAGCCGCGCTGCCCGTGCGGTGGGGAACCCGTAGATCCCGGTCGCGATGGCCGGGAAGGCGATGCTCTCGACGCCGAGCTCCTCGGCCAGCTCCAGCGAGCTCAGATAGCAGCTCGTCAGGATCTCGTCCTCGCCTTGCTCTCCGCCCTCCCACACCGGCCCGACCGTGTGGATCACGTACTTCACCGGCGCGAGGTCGAACGCGGGCGTCGCCACAGCCTTCCCCGGTTCGCACGGCGCGAGCTTCGAACCCGCCTCCGCCAGCCTCGGCCCGGCTGCCCGGTGAATCGCCCCGTCCACCCCGCCGCCACCGAGCAGCGACTCGTTCGCCGCCGTGACGATCGCGTCCACTCGTTCAGCCGTGATGTCGCCCAGTACAACTTCGATCGTCCCCATGCTCAAAAGCCTTGCACCTGCGCGGTTCCGCTCGGGCGGACTTCACGCAGCGCGAACACCCCCGGTGCCCCGATCGGGTGTCGGAGCCTTCTGCCAACATGCCCCCTGGAGGTGGCCTACGCGTGGGGGCGGTTCAACTGATCAGGTCCGGGTTCGAGCGGTTCTTCGTCGACGGGCCGGTCGGCAAGGCGACCGGCGGCGGCGAACAGCAGGTCGTGGCCGTGCAGCAGGTGGGCGAACTGGCGTTGCCGACCGGCAGGCTCGTGGCGGCGGACCCGTTCGTGGTGTGGCCGGAGGACGCCCAGGCGTTCACCGAGACCGTCGAGCCCGGCACCTACCCGGTGTCGGTCTCGCTGGTCTCGTGGGTGGACGGCGACGGCTACCCGGATCTGCGCCAGGGCTATCGGGTCGCCGCGGCCAGGGTGACGGTGCGGGACGAGCCCGCGTACTCGTGGACGCCCGCCGTGCTGCCGGGTGAGCTCGTGCCGATGCAGGAGGAGTTCGGCTACGACGTGAAGTCGAGCACCGGCGCGTTCTTCGACCTCTCCGCTGCTTCGGCGATCGACCGGCTGGCGAGCGACGACGAGGCCGGCAACTGCGACCTCATCGACGCTCTGGGCAAGGTGGGCGGTGGCCGCGGCCCGGCCAACGTCACCGACCCTCATTCCGGGCTGAACGTCGTGGCGTTCTCGACCGGGTGGGGCGACGGTGTCTACCCGACCTGGATCGGCCGCAACACCGCGGGCGACCCGGTCGCGTTCGTCACCGACTTCTTCGTGATCAACCGCTTTTAGAACTGGACGTTCACGCAAGCGAGCCGCGGTCCGGCCGTGCCTGCCTCACCGGGCTTGGTGTGCGTGTGTTCGTTGTGGACGACGACGGACTGCGCGTGCCGGTCGGTGAACTGCCAGTCCACAGTGGACGACGTGTACGCGAACCCGTGGCCGTCCGTGTGCACGTCGAGCCAGATCTCGTTGTGCGGGTTGGCATACGCGGGATCCACTGACGGCTGCTTCGGGTCCACGACGTGCTGGAAGTGCGGTCCGGCAGCGGCTGGCTCCTTGCCGCACTTGTTGACGTGCACGTGCGCGCCGTACGCCCGGTTCGGCAGCAATCCCTTGAGCGTCAAGATGACCGTCGTGCCACCGCTGATCGTCGGCACTCCGAGGACGAGCACCTTGGCTCCACTCGGGACCTTCTCGTCGTACGTGACGGCCTTGGCCGTCTCGCTGAACTTCTCGAACTTGCCGGACGCGTGGGCCACGTGCGCGGGTTCCGCCTGCGCGGTACCCGTGAGCAGGAGAGTGGCGGCAACCGCGACTGCAAACGTCTTCATGGCTCTCTTGCATAGTGGAATCGGCTCTGTTCCGCCATTTTTGAGACGGGTGTCGCCGTTTCAAATGGGCTCTTCCCGGGTAGGTTTTTCCCGTGAGTGAAACCGGGGAATCCCACCAGCGCAGACTCACCCGCAACGTGAACGAGCTGCTCCAGGAGCTGCGGGTGGCTCAGGCCGGTGTGCAGATCCTGTTCGGTTTCCTGCTCTCGATCGCCTTCACCGACAAATACGCGTCGATCAGCGGACATGTGCGCGTCACCCATCTGGTCACGGTCCTGTGCGCCGCGGCGGCGGTCGCGTTCCTGACCGCCCCGGCTGCCTGGCACCGCGTTCTGTTCCGCCAGGGCCGGCGCGAGGAGGTCGTCCGCACGGGCAACGCCTTCGCCCTGGTAGGCCTCGCCTTTCTGGCCCTCGCCATGACCGGCACCGTCCTGCTGGTGGTCGAGGTGATCCTGCCGACGTGGGCCGCGATCGTCGTGGGTGCGCTGGCCCTGGTCGTGTTCTCCGGCCTCTGGTTCGTCGCGCCGCTCTCAACCAAGGGTGCTGAGCACCGCGAGCGCCCCTAGTCCGAGCGTGGTCGGCAGCGCGATGAGCACCTGCCGTTTGGTGGGCTTCTGCTCAGCCAGCACGCTGATCCCCAGCGGTACCAAGGCAATGCACAACCCAACGGTTCCCACGATCGACACCACCTCGGTGCCCTTCAGCACGCCGAGCGGCAACAGCCCCATGGTCGCCAGCGCCACTGAGCGCACTTTGCCGAGCTCGCCGGCGAGGTAGGCCGCGATCGCGAGCACGAACCAGCCGAACATGATCGTGAACGACAGGTAGCTGAACAGGTGCAGGTCGCCGTATCCCTTGGCGACCAGGTCCGTCGCACGTTCGAGGCCGAGGTGCTCGGTGGCGCTGAACGCCGCCTGGTCCACCCCGGCGTGGAACGTCCGCTCGAACAGCCCGACCGTCACCAGCATCCCGGCCCAGGTCGCCCACGCCGGCCTGGTGACGCCGATCCGTTGCACGAGGAGCGCCACCGCGAGCCACATCACCACATTTCCGGCCAGAAAAGCGGTGTAGGCCGCCGTCATGAGCGCCGGATGTTCCGCCGCGGCCCTCAGCTGGTCCGGAAAGAAGAAGTGGAACGGCGACCGCGCCAACGTTCCGGCCAACAGCAGCACCGGCCCGAGCACCAACGCCGTTCCACCAAGCAACGCCCCAGGAAATCTCATACCTGAACGTTGTCACCGCCGAAGCCCCGGCGGATCGGACCACGGTCCGAGTCAGCTCGTCGCCGCGGCGGCGATCTGCTGGACGATCAGCGGCTGGCCGTCCGAGGACTTCGTCGTCGGGTTCACCGAGTACACCAGCTTCCGCTCCAGGCCACGCGTCGCGAAGACGCCGCTGGAGTAGCCGTGCCGGCTGCCGGTCTTCCCCCACACCTCGACGCCGTTCACGACGATCCTCATCAGGCCCTGGCTGTAGAGGGCCGGACCGCCTCCGCCGAACGTGGGCACGTCCGGAACGGTGAAGAGCCTCGTCATCATCTCGCGCCCCAGCAGGCGGCCGCGGAACAGGCCGGTGATGAACCCGTCCAGGTCCTCGGCGGTGGAGACGATTGCGCCGGCCGCGCCGGGAATCGACTGGTTCATCTCGGTCGCGTCCACGAGCTCGCCGTCCACGTCGAGATATCCGCGTGCTGCCGCGTTGGGCAGACTCGGGTCGTCTCCCGGGTAGTAGGTGTCCCACAGACCCAGCGGCCCGGTGATCCGTTCGCGCAGGTTTCGCGCGTAGGAACGTCCGGTCACCTTCTCGACGATCATGCCGGCCGTGACGTAGGCGGTGTTCGTGTACTTCTGGGCAGTGCCGGGCTGGAAGTCGATCGGATGCCGTAGCGCGGTGTCCACCACCTGACGCGGGCTCCAGTGCTCGAAGCGGTGTTCGAGGACCCAACGCGGGTCGTTCAGCCCAGGGATGTCCACCGACGGCAAGCCGGATGTGTGATCAAGCAGCGTGTACACGGGAACGGGCGGGTAGTCGGCCGGCAACACGCCTGGCAGATACCGCTGCACGGACTCGTTGAGGTCGATCCGCCGCTCCTGGGCCAGCTGCAACACCATCACGCCGGTGAAGACCTTCGTGGTGCTGCCGATCCGGAAGCGTCCACCCGCTCGCACCGGCGCGCCCGTGCGGATGTCGGACACCCCGGCAACGCCGGACCAGGCACCCGCCGACCCGGTGATCCTGACCAGCGCCCCGGTCGTCTCCCGGCTGGGCAACCCGCTGATCGCGGCTCGCAGCGCGACGTCGTTGGGCGGCGGTAGCTGAGGTGCCGCACCCGCGGGCACCGCACTGACGGCAGCCGTGACGGCCGCGATGATCGTGACAACTGCGGTTCTCATGCCGATGAGCCTGTCGGCTCCGGCCCTCGCAAAACATGGAGCTTCCCGGCGTTCTGGGG
>NZ_JBEXPJ010000074.1:0-39645 GCF_040611995.1 Lentzea sp. NPDC006480 | reverse complement strand
AGCGCCGGCGCGAGGCAGACACCGCGGTGTTGTTCGTGACGCACGAGCTGAACCCGGCGCCACCTCGGTGTGGAGGCCGACGTGTCTCACGCGACCGGGCCCAGAAGTTCCGCATCAGCAGGAAACCCTGTTCCTGCAACAGATGCAGCCACCACACCCAAACGGCCGATGGCTTCGCGCAGCACTTCGGCCGATTGCGTGTACGGCACTCGGAGCATGTTCTCGCAGCCGCCGTGCACCGCGAACCGAGGACCGGGCACGAGCCGCAGGCCGTGGTTCTGCGCCACGACGGCGATTCGGGTGCTCACCGGACCGTCGAGCGTGCACCACACCCCGAGCCCGCCGGCAGGCACCGAGAAGATCCACTGTGGACAGTTCGACCGCAGCGCCGCCACGGCCGCGTCCCGCTGCTCCCGGGCTTCCTCACGTCGTTGCCGCAGCACAGGTTCCGGCGTCTCCAGCAGTGAAGCGAGGACCAACTGCTCGAACACCGGCGTGCCCAGATCGATCGCCGCCCGCGTCGACAGCAATCGGTGCACGATGTCCAGCGACGCCCGAATCCACCCGATGCGCAGCCCGCCCCAGTGCGACTTGCTCGCGGAGCCCAGCGTCACCACCGAATCGCCGCCGAACGCGGCCATCGGCAACGGCATCGGCGCGGAGTCCAGCGACAGCTCCACCAACGTCTCGTCCACGACCATCGGCGTACGAGCCCTGCGCAGCACGGCGGAAAGCGCTTCCCGCTGCCCGGCCGACATCAGCAGGCCGGTCGGGTTCTGGAACTCCGGGATCAGATAGGCCAAACGGGGGCCTGCCTGACGCAGCGCCGCCTCGTACCCGTCCACGTCCCAGCCGTCCGACAGCACCGGCACCGGCACGGGGACGCCGAACGACGCACGCACCGCTTCCAACGCGTTGGGGTAGCTCGGTTGCTCCACGAGGACGCGATCACCAGGCCCCACGAACAGCCGCAGCACCAGCGCCCACGCGTGCTGAGCCCCCGACGTCACCACGATCTGGTCGGCGGACGTCGGCAGTCCACGTGCGACGTACCGGTCGGCGATCCGTTGCCGCAGCGGCAAAAGCCCCCGTTCGTCGTACCCGTGCGACGCGAGGTGCTCCGGCATTTGGAGCATCGCGGCCTCCATCGCCGACCGCAGCGACGGCAACGCGGGAGGCGCGGCGCGGGACAGATCGATCAACGTGTCGTCGAAACCGGTGATCCCACCGCCGGCTCCGACAGGTCCGTTGATCCAGGATCCGGACCCGCGCCGCGACTCCACCACCCCCTCGGCGCGCAGCTGGTCCAACGCGGCCGTGATCGTCGTCCGGCTCACCGGCAACGCGTCGGTGAGCTCGCGCTCGGACGGCAGCCGGGTGCCGACCGGCAACCGGCCGTCCGTGACCAGCAACCGGACCGCCGCTGCGAGATCAGCCGACCCCTGCCGCGCGCCACCCCGCCGCCACGATCCGAGCAGCCGAGCGAGGCGCACACCCGATATACGTCCACCTGGTGGGAGCATGAGGCCAATTATCGCGAATTGGCTATGGATTACCAGGCCAATCGAAGCTCAAGATGGCCACATGGCCACCATGACCGCACTCAACCAGGTCTCCGTCCGAGTCGCCCCCGCCCGTCGCCTCACCCAGCTCGCCGCAGGTCTGTGGCTCTACGGCGCGAGCATGGCGATGCAGATCCGCGCGACGCTGGGCCTCGATCCCTGGGACGTGCTGCACGAGGGCCTCACGAAACGCACCGGCCTCAGCTTCGGCCTGATCACCGCGATCACCGGCGTCGTCGTGCTGCTCGCCTGGATTCCGCTGAGACAGAGACCCGGCGTCGGCACGATCGCCAACGTGGTGCTGATCGCCGTCAGCGTCGACGTGTCGCTCGCGATCATCCCCGCGCCGCAAGGACTCCTGCCCAGGATCGTGCTGCTGGTGCTGGGCATCGTGCTGAACGCGGTGGCGTTCGCCGCGTACGTCGGGTCACGCCTCGGGCCGGGCCCGCGCGACGGCATGGTCACCGGATTCTGCCGCCGCACGGGCATTTCCCTGCGCCTCACGAGAACCGTCATCGAGCTGCTCGTCCTGGCCACCGGCTGGTTGCTCGGCGGCACCGTCGGCATCGGCACGATCCTCTACGCACTCGGCATCGGCCCCCTGTCGCAGCTCTTCCTGCCAATGCTCACCTGGCGCGAGCGCTCGCAGCTCGTTTCCTGATCTCCTCGTAGGTCACCCCGCGCTCGGTCAGCACCTCGGCCACGATTCCCTTGCCCTGCAACAGAGCCAGCACGATGTGCTCGTTGCCCAGGTAGTTGTGGCCGAGGTCGCGGGCCTCGCGCAACGAGGTCTCCAGCGCCTTCTTGAACGCGGGCTCCAGCGGCATCCCGAACCACCGCCGGCGTGGACCGGGCCGCAGCACTCCGGCCCCGAGCGACTGCTCCACCGAGTCGATCACCGCGTCGACGTCGATCCCCAAGCCCCGCAACGCTTCCGCGTCCGCCTTGGTCAGCCCGCCCTTGCGCCGGTAGTCGCGGAACGCCGTCTCCAGCTCCTCGCGCGGCAGGTCGAATCCCTCCAGCACCGACGCGTCGAGCAACGCCAGCAGCAGGTGCTCCACCCCGACCTCGGCGGCGTGGACCCGTTCCGCATCACGCACCGCGGCCCTGACGGCCTCACGTGCCTCCTTGGTGAACCGTTCCGCGATCATCATCGACCCCCGTGCTTCTTGTGCACCGCCTGGCGGGAGACCCCGAGCTCCGCCGCGATGTCCTGCCACGACCAGCCCTGGGCCCGCGCGCTGCGGACCTGGACCGCTTCCAGATGTTCCAAGAGCCGCCGCAGTGCGGTGACGGCCCGCAGCCCGACCTTCGGGTCGCGGTCCCCAGCCGCCGTGGCGAGATCCGTCGCTTCAGTCATGATGTCAACGTACGTTGACAACGCAGCGCTGTCAACCAAGGTTGACACGTACGGTGGGATCGTGAAGATCGAGACCGCTGAGCAGGGAGCTCCGGGCCGAGTCACCGAGGACCGGATCCGCGTGCTGCCCAACGCCGTCGTGGTGCTCGACGGCGTCACCAGCAGAACCAGGCCGCCGAACCGGAACGGCGGCTGGTACGCCACACAGCTCGCCAACGAGCTGGCCGAGCTGATCAACGACACCGATCCGCTGAAAGACGTGCTGGCTCAGGCAATCGCCAACCTCGTCGCCGAACACGACCTCATCCCGGGCGACTCCCCATCCTCGACGGCGGCGATCGTCAGGTGGACCGAGGAAACCATCGACGCACTCGTCCTGTGCGACACCCCGGTGGTCGCGTTCGGACAGACGACCCACGTCCTCGAAGACACGAGGCTCGAAGACCTGCGGCCGGACCCGGACATCCTGCGGTGGAAGAACAAGCCCGGCGGCTACTGGGTCGCCGAGGCCGAACCCGTTGCGGCACACCAGGCCCTGACCGCGAGCTGGCCGCGAGCAGAGATCCGGCAGGTGATCGTCGCCACCGACGGCGTCTCATGTGGAGTGTCCGAGTACGGGCTCTTCTCGTGGGAGGACCTGAAGCAATTGCCACTGGGTGAAGTCCTCGACCGAATCCGCGAAGCAGAACGCGGTGATTCGGAGCGCAAGCGTTGGCCCCGCTACAAAACCCACGACGACCAAGCCATCGCAAGGTTGACCACATAACGAAAGAAGCCCCGCAGGAGTTCTGCGAGGCTTCTTTCGAAGAAGGATGGCCAGGGGCGGGGTCGAACCGCCGACCTACCGCTTTTCAGGCGGTCGCTCGTACCAACTGAGCTACCTGGCCATGAGACTGCAGCATTTCAACTACAGGAAAGCGACCCAGACGGGACTCGAACCCGCGACCTTCGCCGTGACAGGGCGACGCGCTAACCAACTGCGCCACTGGGCCTTGCTTCGTGCTGTCTTACCGTACCTTACTTTACTGCGTGCCCCCAACGGGATTCGAACCCGCGCGACCGCCTTGAAAGGGCGGGATCCTAGGCCGCTAGATGATGGGGACTAGCTGGTCTCTGGAAGCATCGTAAGCATATGGCATAGGTCCGCGCACCTCCAAAACGGGGGTGCCACTTATGTCCTGACCTGCCCAAACCACCTTGGACCCGAGATCGCCCAGATCAACAAATGCCTGTTCAGGGCCCAGCACGCCCGTCAACCGCGTTTTGTGATCCAGACAACTTCCACGACGAAGACGCGACGCACGGCAGCACGTGCCCGAGAACTTCGCGGATCCGCATCGGGAAGTCGGCACACGCCGTCGTCGCCGAGGAGATCAACCGGGCGCCGAGAGCGGCACCGCACAACGTCCGCGCCACCGCGTCCGGGTCGACACCGGCACGAAGATCTCCGCGCTCGGCCGCCTCCGCCACGTACCCGGCGATCAGCTTCTCCCACCCGACGTGCGCCGAGGGCACGCCCGGATAACCGATCTCGCGGTCGGCCGCCAGCCGGACCCCCGCACGCAGCACCACGTCGGCGGCCATCCGGTCGGCCGACTCGGCGAACATGCCGTGCAGAGCGCTCAGCGGGTCGGCACCGCTCGCGTGCCACGTCTCCCGGACCTGCGCCCACAGCTCGCCCTGGCGCTCGATCAGCGCACGAGCCACCGCTTCCTTGGAGGCGAAGTGGAAGTAGAACGCGCCCTTGGTCAGCCCGGCGCGCGCGAGCACGGCGGTCAGCGACGTGCGCTCATAGCCGAGCCGGTCGAACTCCTCGGCTGCGGCGTGGAGTATCGACTCACGTGTCGCATACGCCCGATCCTGCTGGGGCATGGGTAAAGGTTAGCCGTTGCCGCTAAAGAGACCCGTGGGTATGTTTCGAGATGCGGCCCTGTTCTGCAGACGCGCTCCGGGGGGTGCGCGTCTGGAGCCAGGGCCGCACTCGTGCTCGCTTCACCGCTGCACTGGTGGCGTTCCGCCGTCCTCGCCCGGTGACAGGCCCAGCATGTCGAGCAGCATCCTGCAGTCCTCGGTGCCCAGGGCGCTCCGCGCGACGGCGAGCCTTGCTCGGTGGACCTGGTCGTCGGAGATCCGCGAGGGTTCTCCGCTGCGCTGGGCCGGCACGTTCGGCCCGCCCGGTCGCGATGACATGCCGTCGTCTTGTGTGAACAGGAACTTCCGTACTTCCAGTGACCCGCTCATGAGTGCCCTCCCCGACTTGAGGTTGGCGCGAGGCTAAGCGACCTGGGACAACGGCCGCAGCCCCCCGCAGAGTGATTCCACCGACACCCAGCGTTACTTTCCGTACTGGTGTGGTGCCTGTCTCGTGGAGATCTCGCCAAGGGAAGATGGACGGATGACTGATCCCACGCCGGAGCCTTCCCCCGAACCAGAGGGCCAAAACGCACCTCAGATACCGGGCGTGCCGACCGATCCCGGCGTGCCCCCGGTCGATCCGCAGGAGATCCTCAAGGCCATCAGCGGCATGAACCTCGACGCCATCGACGCCGACATCGAGTCCTCGTTCGGCGCCAAGATGGCCGAGCTGGACAAGATGCTCGAGGGCCTCGACGACCTGGTGAACAAGATCGAGGCGGACATCCAGAACCTGGACCAGCCGAAACCCGACGGTCCTCAGTAGACCTCGTACCCCAGGGGGGTATGATCGGCGTCCCGTACCGAGGAAGGGACTCCGATGTCCGTCTCTGCCACCTACACCGTCACCGGCATGACCTGCGGCCACTGCGTCAGCTCCGTCAAGGAGGAGCTGGGCGAGGTCGCCGGCGTCACGGGCGTCGACGTCGTCCTGGAGACCGGTTCGGTCACCGTGACGAGCGAGCGCGAGCTCGACCGCGCCGAGGTCGTCGCGGCCGTCAGCGAGGCCGGGTACCAGGTCGCCTGATGACCGCGACCGAGCCTCACCTCGTCCAGCCCAAGGTGATTGAACTCAGCATCAGCGGCATGACGTGCGCTTCCTGTGCGAACCGCATCGAACGCAAGCTGAACAGGCTCGACGGCGTCTCCGCCACGGTGAACTACGCGACCGAGAAGGCCAGCGTCCAGTTCCCGGACAACCTGCGCGTGGACGACCTGGTGTCGACCGTGCGCGCGGCTGGTTACGACGCGGAGGAGCCCACACCGGACGTCGCCGACGACTCGGGTGACCTGGGACTGAGGTTCGGCCTGGCGGCGGTGCTCGGTGCGCCGGTGGTCGCGTTCTCGATGATCCCGGCGCTGCAGTTCCCCGTGTGGCAGTGGGTCTCGCTTGCGCTGGCCAGCGTGGTCGTGTGGGTGTGCGGCTGGCCGTTCCACCGTGCGGCGTTCGTGAACGCACGGCACGGCGCGAGCACGATGGACACCCTCGTCTCGATGGGTGTCACTGTCTCGTATCTGTGGTCGCTCTACGCGCTGGTGTTCGGCACCGCCGGGGCGATCGGCATGCGGCACGAGTTCAGCCTCCTGCCGCGGCCCGTGGGCTCCGGGGACATCTACCTGGAGGTCGCGGTCGGCGTGACCGTGTTCCTGCTGCTCGGACGCTGGCTGGAGGCCCGTTCGAAGCGCAGCGCGGGTGCCGCCCTGCGGTCGCTGCTCGCGCTCGGCGCCAAGGACGTGGCGGTGCTGCGCGACGGCGTGGAAACACGGGTACCCATCGGCCAGCTCCAGGTCGGCGAACGCTTCCTGGTCCGTCCGGGTGAGCGCATCGCCACGGACGGCCTAGTGGTCGAGGGCAGCTCGGCCGTGGACCGCTCGCTGGTCACCGGGGAGTCCGTGCCGGTCGAGGTTTCCGCCGGCGACCCGGTCGTCGGCGGAACCGTCAACGCGGGCGGTCGCCTGGTCGTGTCCGCGACCTCCGTAGGCGCGGACACCCAGCTCGCCCGGATGGGGCGGCTCGTCGAGCAGGCGCAGGCGGGCAAGGCCGAGGTGCAACGGCTGGCCGACCGGGTGTCGTCCGTGTTCGTGCCGGCTGTCGCGGTGATCGCGCTCGTCGCGTTCGGCGCCTGGCTGCTCGCCGGGCGGCCGCTGGAGTTCGCGGTGACGACGGCCGTGGCGGTGCTCGTGATCGCGTGTCCGTGCGCGCTGGGGCTGGCGACGCCGACGGCGTTGCTCGTGGGCACCGGGCGCGGCGCCCAGCTCGGGATCCTGGTGAAGGGTCCAGAAGTGCTGGAGTCGACGCGGCGGGTGGACACCGTGGTGCTGGACAAGACCGGCACCGTGACGACCGGCCGCTTGACGCTGGTCGACGTGGTCCCCGCGGACGGCGTGTCGCGCGACGAGGTGCTTCGGTTCGCGGCCGCGGTCGAGAACGCGTCAGAACACCCGATCGGCACCGCGATCGTGCGCGAGGTTCCCGATCTCTTGCCGGTGTCGGACTTCGTTTCCACAGGCGGCGTCGGGGTCAGCGGCGTCGTCGACGGTCGACGTGTTGCCGTCGGGCGGGTGCGCAACGTTTCGCTGCCGCGGGATCTGACTGAGGCCCTGGTTGCACACTCCGCACGCACCGTTGTCGCGGTTTCCTTTGATGACAAGGTTGTCGGACTCGTCGTCGTGTCGGACGTCGTGAAACCCACGTCGGCACAAGCGATTCGTGAACTCCGTGAACTCGGCCTGCGCCCGGTGCTGCTGACGGGCGACAACGCCGAGGTGGCCGCGTCCGTGGCCGCCGAGGTCGGGATCGACGAGGTCATCGCCGACGTCCTGCCCGCCGGCAAAGTCGAGGCGGTGCGGAATCTCCAGGCACAGGGCCGAGTTGTGGCGATGGTCGGCGACGGTGTGAACGACGCGCCGGCGCTCGCGGCCGCGGATCTGGGGCTGGCCATGGGAACCGGCACCGATGTCGCGATCGAGGCGAGCGACCTGACGCTGGTGCGCGGCGACCTGCGCGTGGCGGCGGATGCGATTCGCTTGTCCCGCAAGACTTTGGGCACGATCAAGGGCAATCTTTTCTGGGCGTTCGCCTACAACGTCGCTGGACTTCCGCTCGCGGCGCTGGGGCTGCTGAACCCCATGATCGCCGGGGCCGCGATGGCCTTCAGCAGCGTGTTCGTTGTTACCAACAGCTTGCGACTACGGGGATTCCGTCCATCGGCAACTTAAGAATCTCCGTTCAACCACTCCCGCTCACGCCTGTGCGCGTGCAACAATCCAAACAGCTGACACACCCCCGGTCAGCGCCTGTGGAGATCCCCTCCGGCCCCCGCGTTCCTCCCCCTGGCGCGGGGGCCTCTCCGTGTCCGCTGCTGGAGTACGCGGGGCCCCCGCGTCCTCTCCTGGAGTACGAAAGCTCCCCGCGTACTCTCCAGATGCACACCTTGGGGTGACTCAGGTCACAGGTGTTTGGCTTCCGTGACCGAGCCGTTATCGTGTCCCGGTGCCTATCGGATCCCTCGGACGCTCCAAGTCCGGCCGTCACCGTCCCGCGGACGAACCGCAGGCCGAGACGCTGCCCGACGAGGAGCTGACCTCTTACCTCGCAGCACTGGCCCCGGACGCGGACAACGAGACGACCGCATCGGGCTTCGGCAACGCGCAGGTGTACCAGCTGCGGCTGCAGCTGATGGCCAACGAACAGCTCAAGGAGCTCGCCGCGGAGCGCCAGACGTCCCCGCAGGCGCTCGCCACGGAGTGGGTCATGCAGCGACTGGAGTGGGAAGCGCGTCAGCGCGGCCACTAAGACCGGTCAACTTCACCGAAAAAAGGACCCTCGGCCGAGCCCGGCCGAGGGTCCTTCTCACGTGCGACCAGATTTGCGGCGAATCAGACCGCACGAACGTTCTGAGCCTGCGGCCCCTTGGTGCCCTGGCCGACCTCGAACTCCACGCGCTGGTTCTCCTCCAGAGTCCGGAAGCCCTGACCCTGGATCTCCGAGTAGTGGACGAAGACGTCTGCGCCGCCGTTGTCCTGGGCGATGAAGCCGAAGCCCTTCTCGGAGTTGAACCACTTGACAGTGCCCTGTGCCATGTACCTGCCTCCATCGCAGGAAAGCTTGGGGCTGCACCGTGCAACCCCGGCCGTCCCGGGGGCGGTCAGTGAGCTCGTGAGAGCGCGCATCACGCCCGCGTGTCGTTCCGCGAGCGTGTGAAGCACGAACACAGAAACCACGGCCTGCGCGGGTCAGCCTAACGTGTGATGCGTCATAGCACTACAGGTCATTACTGGCCAGTTGGCTGCCTCAATAGGGGGAAACCCGCTGGTCCGGGTGGGTGATCGCGATTTCACGAGCAACGTGTTCCGGCCCCGTGCGTCTTCTGATCGTTGGACGAGGGGATCTTGGGGAGAGCGCGTGTTCCGGCCACTGATTTTGGCTGCACTACTGGGGTTGACCGCTTGCAGCGCGGCGCCTGACGCACCATCCGCGCCTGCCGCGCAGGTGGTGGAGAACAAGGCGAAGGCCGCACTCACCGTGACGCCGGCGGAGGGCGAAGGGGTGAGCCCGGCAGGTCCGTTTCAGGTCGGGGTGACCGGGGGTTCGCTGACCTCGGTCGCGCTCACCGGTGCGGACGGCAGGGTGGTCAAGGGGGAGCTCGCCGCTGACAGGTGGGTGGCCACGGAGGACCTGGGCTACGACAAGACCTACACGTGGTCCGGCACCGCGAAGGGCGAGGACGGCGCGGACGTGCCCGTCACCGGCTCGTTCCGCACGGTCAGGCCGCAGCGGATCATCAACGCGTCGATGAACGTCGGCGACCACGAGACGTACGGCATCGCGATGCCGGTCAAGGTCACGTTCAGCTCGCCGGTGCAGGACAAGGCCGCGGTGCAGAAGGCGATGACGGTCAAGACCTCCGTGCCGACCGAGGGCGCGTGGGCGTGGCTGTCCGACACCGAGGCGCACTGGCGGCCGCGTGAGTACTGGAAGCCGAACACCGAGGTTTCCGTCGACGTCAACGTGTACGGCGTGCCGTTCGGGGGCGGCGCGTTCGGTGCCGACGACGTCCACGTGCAGTTCAAGATCACGGACCGCGCGCTGGTGGCCAAGGCGAACACGCAGACGCACCGGTTCGAGATCTACCGCGATGGCGTGCTGCTGCACGACTTCCCGGCGTCCTACGGCGCGGAAAGCGACAAGCGCAGGGAGACCCGGGGCGGCATCCACGTGGTGCAGCAGAAGGAATCCTCGCGGAAGATGTCCAACGCCACGTTCGGCTACAAGGACGTCCCGGTCACCTGGGCGGTGCTGATCTCGCAGAACGGCGAGTTCGTGCACGAGAACAACGGCACGGTCTCCGCGCAGGGCAACACGAACGTCTCGCACGGGTGCGCGAACCTGTCCGGCGCCAACGCGAAGATCTTCTTCGACCTCACGATCGTCGGTGACCCGGTCGAGGTCGCCGGGTCCTCGCAGCCGCTGCAGGCCGTGGACGGCGACTACTACGACTGGGCGTTCGACTGGGCGACCTGGACCGCCAAGTCGGCGGCGACGCCCTAGGACTTCTCGGTGATGGTGGGTGGCTGCGGGATCTCGTAACCGGACGGACCGACGTTGCGTTCGAGAGCCCGCTTCCACTCACCGCTGGAGATCATCTTCTCGATGGCCTCGTTGACGGCGTCACGGGACTTGCTGTCCCCCTTGGGAACGCCGATGCCGTAGCGCTCCTTGGAGAACGGCTTCCCGACGAGCTTGAGCAGCTCCGGGTTCTCGGCGGCGAACCCGGCGAGGATGACCTCGTCGGTCGTCACGGCGTCGACGTTGCCGGCCATCAGCGCGATCACGCAGTCCGAGTACTGGCCGTACTCGATCAGCTGCGCGTCCTTGGCGTAGTCGCTCTTCACCTTCTGCGCGGACGTGGATCCCTTGACCGAGCACAGCTTGCGGCCGTTCAGGGTCTCCGGGCCCTGGATGGCCTGCTCGGTGAAGCGGACCAGCATGCCCTGGCCGGTCTCGAAGTACGGGCCCGCGAAACCCACCTTCGCCTTGCGTGCGTCGGTGATCGAGTACGAGGCGACGATCAGGTCGGCTTCGCCGGTCTCCAGCATCGACTCGCGGGCCGCGCCGCGAGCCTCCTTGAACGTGATGCCGGTGTCCTTCACGCCGAGCTCGTTCGCCACGTACCGGGCCACGTCGACGTCGAACCCGACATACCGGCCGTCGAGGCGCTTCTGGCTCAACCCGGGCTGGTCGTAGCGGATGCCGATGGTGAGCTTGCCCGTGTCGGCACGTCCGACGACTGTGCTCGTGTCACCGCTCCCACAGGCGGTGGCGAGCACCGCTACGGCAGTGATGAGCGCAGCACGACGGATCACGACAGGCCTTCCGAGGGGTTGTTCGAGATTTCGTGCGCAATGCTACGGACCTGCGGCGATGATCAACTGTGATGTGTGACAACTACGGCAGCCGGGCCTTACTGGGTGTCACACCGCGGCCGTCGCGGGCGATGGCCCTGCGGATGTGACCGGGCGGGACCAACCGGCGCAGTCCGGGCGGGATGAGCAGCGCCGTTCGGCGCAGCATCCGCAGCCAAAGGGTCGCGTGCCGGTACGGAGTGTGACCGTGCAGTTGTATTGCCCAGTCAGGCAGCACCGAGTACGCCAGGTGCCCGACCAGCACCTTGTAGAGGGGCATGCCGTGGCGCAGAACACCCCTCGTCGCCGGTCCGTGCAGGAAGTTGTAGATCAACTCGGAGTCGGCGGTCTTCCTCAAGACCGGCCTGGTCGCCTCGAAGTACTCCTCCATCTCGCGCTTCGACCCCGGCACCTCGTCCGCGTGCAGACCCACGAGCGTCGCCGCGAAGCGTTGCTCTGCGTAGTACCGGTCCTTCTGCCGGTCTGTTAACCCATAACCGGCGCGGTTGAGAACCGTCTCGAAGCTGTAGACCTCCGAGCAGTGCACCCACAGCAGCAGCTCCGGCTCGTCGACCCGGAACGTCCTGCCGTCGATCACGCCTCTCAACCCGCGATGGGTGGCCCTCACTCGTGCCGCGGCGGCCTCGATCGCCTCGTCGGTGCCGTAGACGCCGAGGCCCACGAAGTCCGCCGTGCGCCGCAGCCGGCCGAACGGGTCGGTCTTGAAGTTGGAGTTCTGCACGACGCCCGCGACCGCCTTCGGGTGCAGGGACTGCAGGTAGAGGCTGGAGATGCCGGCGACCCACATCGTCGGGTCCGCGTACATCTGCCAGCTCACGGAGTTCGGGTCGTTCGGTTCGAGCATGCGGACATCGTCCCGTCTCGCCAAGATGAAGACCATGGACCTGGACCAGGCACGGGAAGTGCTTCGCAGCCAGCACCGCGCGGTGTTCTGCGCGTTGAAGTCGGACGGCACGCCGGCCATGTCTCCGGTGCTCGTCGCGTTGGACGACAACGGTGATGTGCTCGTCTCGACACGAGAGACGGCCTACAAGACCAAACAGGTCCAACGGGACCCTCGGGTGTCGCTGTGCGTGCTGCCGGACAGCTTCTTCGGGCGGTGGATCCAGATCACCGGGACCGCGACCGTCGTGCCGTTGCCCGACGCGATGGATCTGCTGGTCAAGTACTACCGGACGATCTCCGGCGAGCACCCGGACTGGAACGACTACCGGGCCGCGATGGAACGGGAGCAGCGGGTGGTCCTGCGGATTTCGCTGACCGGCGCGGGACCCGACAAGACAGGTTGAGGTTTTGCCCGTAACAACGTTAGCGGGCGAAACGATTCCACGGGGACGGCGGCTACCGGGCAGGCGGAACCTGGGGAGCGTTAGCGATGACTGGTGTCAGACGCCGCGGCTATTTCGCAGCCGCGGTGGCGGTGATGGGCGCTGCGCTGTTCGCGGCGTTGTTCGCCGCGCCTCCGGAGAGACCCGTGGACATCCGCCTGGTGGCTCCGCCACCTCCGCCTCCACCGATGATCACCGCGACCGCGACCACCACGGTTTCCGCCGTCGGCCCGGTGTTGATGCCCCCTCCGCCGCCACCGCCTCCGCCCCCGCCCGCCAAGCCGCTGCCCCGGCCGAAACCGGCGCCCGCTTCCTCGGCACCGCCGTCGAAACCCCGTCCGCCGACGATCTACGACCTGCTGCGGTGCGACTCGAAGTACTTCGGGCACGACGACTTCGAGCGCTGCCTGGACTGGCCGTTCGACAACGACGAGTTCTGCGACTTCCTGGAGGAGCACCACCTCCACCCGGTCGACCTGCGCGGTCCTGACGGGCGCAAGCTCGACGACTTCGGCCTCGGCTGCGACTAGGCCTTCAGTTCCCGCAACCTCGTGAGGTTCGCCTCCGCCCGTGTGCCGAGCAGCTGGGCCTCGCCGAGGTAGTGGTCGTCGATCAACGCCTCGACCTCCGCGTCGTTCATCGCCGGAACGATCCTCGCCGCCATCCGGTTCATGTTGCGGTAGCTGCCCTGCAACAGGAACTCGCCACCGCTCGCGGCCGACGCGATGTACTCCTGGTTGACCTTGAGCACGACCTCCTGGACCCGTTGCAGCTTGCGGACCACGGACAGCATCCGTTCCAGCTCGACGGTTTCGTACTCGTGGCTCGCGCTTTCGCCATTTGCCAGGCGCACCAGCGGTTCCACGTCGACACCGTTGAGCGTCGGGTTGGAAGCACTCGCGTTCTCCAGGTAGCTCAACGCAAAGAGGGCGTCGCGACCGGACAGCACGTCACCGAGGTTCCACACGTCCGCGCGGTTCGCGAGCATGTCCGGGACGCGGAACGCGCGGCCCGTCTCGGTGTACGGGTTGCCGGCCATCGACACGGCGAAGCGTTTACCCCGCAGGTCGAACGTGCGTGCCTCCCCGTCCCACACGCCGTCAACGCGTCGTTGTGCGTCGCACAGCGAGATGAACTTCTGCAGCAGCTCAGGTGATGTGTGCTGGATGTCGTCGAGGTGCAGCAGAACGTTGCTGCCCAAGGCGAACGCGAAGTTGATGCGCTCGACCTCCTGGCGTGCGGTGGCATTCGGTGCGTCCTCCGGGTCGAGTGAGGTGACGCCGCTGCCCAGTGCCGGGCCGTTGACCTTGACGAACACCATGCCGAGTCGGTTCGCGACGTACTCCATCAGCGTCGTCTTGCCGTAGCCGGGCGGGGAGATCAGCATCAGCAGGCCGGTGCCGTCGTTGAGCTGCTTGGCGAGGTTGTCGCCGATCAGCGGCAGGTAGACCTCGTTCAGCAACCTGTTGCGCACGAACGTGTTCAGCACCGCGGGGCGGTAGTCGTCGAGCCTGAGGCGTTTGCGCTCCTCGGCGAGCAGCTCGTCGCGTTGTCGTTGGTAGGCGCGGAAAGCCGGGACCTGTTCGGTCTGGAAGTTCCTGAGCCTGGTCAGGGTCTCGTCCAGGCGGAGCTCCAAGGACTGGTTGCTGACGCGGGGGTGGGTGCCGAGCAGGCCCGTGACCGACTCGGTGAGCGCGGCGCTGGAGTCGTAGCGCGGGAGGTCGGTGAGCAGGACGGCGACGACCTCGGGGAGCTCCGGGCAGTCCTCGTCCTTCAGGAACGCGTGCAGCCACGCCTCGATCAGGTCGCGGTCGTGCAGCTCCTCGGTGACGACCGCCTTGAACCTGTCGATCACCGTGCGGGCGGCCTTGCTGGTGACGAATCCTCTTGGCTCGCAGGCGAGTTCCTCGAACAGGTACTCGCCGGCCAGGTCGTCGAGGCCGAACTGCTTCGTCAGCTCGGGGATTCCGTGCGCACCACCGAAGATCGTACGGGCGCGAGCCAGCGACTCGGCCTTGCGGGCCCACACCGCGCGTTGTTCCTCGGGCTGTTCGGACCAGAAGATCTGGGCTTTCGCGCGGGCATCCGGTGGATACCTGAGCAGTCCGGCACTGGCGCGCAGTCGTTGCAGGACAGCGAGGATCTTCGCGGCGTCGTGGTCGTGGACGCCCTTCTCGTAACCCTCGTCGTACCGTTCGGCGGCGGCGTTCACCACGTCGTCGCGGCCCTCGGCGAGCAGGCAGCCGGCGAGGTGCTCGGACCGGTAGACGTCTGCCGTCTCCGAGACGAGCAGCTGGTCCCAGAACGGACGGGTGTGCTGGAAACCGGTGACCTCGCTGCGGTAGTCCGTGCCGGTCACCGCGTAGAACAACCTGCCGTCGCGAGGTACCAGGGTGAGGTTCATCGGCTCGGTCGTCACCGGGAAGCGGTGACGACCGAGCACGATCGACGCGCCGTCGTACAGATCGGCCCGGTCGCGCAGTGCCCGGCCTCCCTCTTGCCGGGCATCGCGCAGACTCGCGTCGAGCTCGTCGGCCCGCACGTCACCGAGGTTTCTGAGCTCCTCGGCGACGGTGCGGATCTTGGCGACCATCGGGTCGCCCGCGAAGTAGGTGTTGATCTCGTCGGCCGAGGTGAGCTTGCCGACGCGACGGCGGATCGTGCCCAGCACGCGTTCGGCCGACTGCACGAGCCGGTCGGCCTTGCGCGCACGTTCGTCGAGCAGCGTCTGCTTGCGCGCGGAGAACGCCTCGTAGACGTCCGTGCGCTTGGCACCGATCTGGGCCAGGAAGTCGTCGAACTCGCCGAACCGCGACTCGAGGTTCTCGAGCTGCAGGAGGAGGCGGCCGAGCTGGTCGTCGCAGCGCTGCGGGGAGTCCGCGACCGACAGCGCGCCGGTGATGGCCTGGCCGAGCAGCGCGAACTCCGCGGCGAACTCGGCCCTGCCCTCGGCGTTCGCCAGCTGGGAGCGGCGACCGTCCACAGTGGCGCGTGCCCTGTTCACCGCAGCGAGGACCTCGCCGATGCTCGCCAGGATCTGCGTGCGGGTCGTCGTGTCGGCGGCGTCGAGGGTGCTGACGACCTCGGTCAGCACCTCCAGGCCGGTCTGCTGCTGCGCCAGGCGTTCGTGCAGCGGCTTGGCCTCGGCGGCGGTCTTCAGCTCCGCGGCCGCGATCTGCTCGATCTCCTCGTGGTACTGGACGAACGCACCCTCGCCGCTGAGGAACGCGACGGCCCTGCGTGCGGACGCGCCCAGTTCCTCGACCAGTTCGGCTTCACGGCGGTCGATCTCTTCGAGGTCGACGTACTTCAGGTCCTTGAGCGTGATCAGGCGGCCTTGAGCGGACCGGAGATCGGCCAGCAGCCGCACCCACTCGTCGGCGGTCTTCGGTGACGCCGATCTGGCGAGCCGGATCAGTGAGGCGAGCTTCTCGGCGGCCTCGTGGAGTTGCTGAGCTGCGTGTTCCGTGAGCGTGCGGACGGCCTCGAACTCGTCCAGCACCTGCTCGGCGGTGGTGCGGACGGCCAGGACGTCCTGCTTGAGCCCCAGCTCGTCGAGCCAGTGCACGCCGTCGACCACCCTGGTGCACAACGCGATCAGGCCCTCGAACACCGGCGCGCTCGGCGTCATCTCGGCGCTCATCCTGGTGATCGACAGGCAGTCGGAGATGCCGCGGACCAGTTCGGCGTTGCCGATGCGGGCGAGCGGGCCCGCCTGTTCGGGCTGCTCTTCGTCCTGCAGGAACGGTGTGCGCCAGACCTGCATCGGGTGCACCCGGACGGGTTCGGTGCTGGTCTCGCGGAAGACCACCAACGTGCCGTCGGCGAAGAGCGAGTAGCCGTGGCACGTGATCGGCGTCGCGACTTCCTTGCGGATCACGTTGTAGGGCAACAACAAGCTGCGGCCCTCGCGGCGGGCATGATAGACGAACAGCACGTCCTCGCCGTTCGCCGACCTGACGACCCGCTCGAACTCCAGCTCGTCGGTGTCGACGTCGAACGTCTTGTCCGCACCCGTGACGAGGTAGTAGCCGCCGGGGAAGATGATCCCCTGGTCCTCGGGAAGCCGTTGGCACGCCTGGCCGATGCCGTCGAGCCTGGCCACGGCCTTCGTGCGGGTGTTGAAGACCAGGTGCCGCCACACCGTCTCGTTGTACGGGCGGATCCTGAGCAGGATCAACGGGCCGACGCGGGCGTAGTGCACATCGGCGTCCGCGAGGCTCTGCAACGGCTCGTCGACGGGCTCGTCGTAGATGCCCTGGCCGACCTCGGTGTTGTTCTCGATCTTGACGGTCAGCGTGCCACCGACCGTCTCGACGAAGACCTCGTTCTCGATCGCGATGTGCGGGTGCCGGCCGAGAACGTGCTGCTCACGGGTCGTTTCGACCCACGTGACGTCGTGCGAGGGCGGGAAGACGTGGTCGCGGTCGCCGCGGTTGTCGAGGTAGGTCACGGTGCCGTCGACCCCGATGTCCCAGCGCAGCACGCGGATGTCCTCGATCCGCGCACCGGTCTGGAACACCGCGAGCAGCCGTGACTCGACGATCCGCAGCTGCAGCAGCCGGGTCTCGCGGTAGTACCGGTAGAGCTCGGCGAAGTCGTTGCGGAACTTGGGGTCCTGCAGGAAGGGTGCCTCGACCGCGCCGAAGTCCCTGCCGTGCACCGCGAAGACGTCGGCGACCGCGGTCTCGGGCTTGAGGCCCATGAACACGTTGTAGCCGAACAACATCAGGTCGCCGAGCGGCACGATGTCCCGCGGCACGCAGTTGTTCTCGGTGCGGATCCGTTCGGTGGACAGGAGTTCCAGCGCGGTGCTGCCGAACGTCTCGACGCGCTGGGCGTTCAGCGCTTCCGTGCTCCGGGCGAGCCCGGCGGCCTGTTCGGCCAGCCGGGATCGCAGCACCTCGTAGGTTCCGGCGTCCAGTCCAGAAGGGTTGGACACTGTCATGCGGTCTGGCCGTTGTTCTTGGCCATCTGGGTCAGCGCGATGGCGGCGGCGATGTTCTGCGCGTCACCCGTGGTGAACGAGCTGAGGATCTTGGTCAGGTCCTCCGGGAAGTTCGACGTGCCGTCCATCCACTTGGAACCGAGTGCCTGCACCACGTTCGAGTTGCCGACGAACTCGTCGACCTGCTTGCCCGCGGTGATGGCGCCGGCGATCTTGTCGAAGAACATCGAGTCGCCACCGACGATGTCGATGTCGGCCTTCTCCAGCCCTGCCGCGAGGACCATCGCCTGAGCTTCGGCGACCTGGCGCTGCACGTCGATGCCCTTGAGCCTGATCTCCTTCTCGGCCTCGAGACGCAGGCGGTACTCCTCGTGCTCGCGGGTCGCGCTGTCGAGCGCGGCCATCGCCTCCGCCTTGTGCGACAGGCCTTCCGCCTCGCCCTTGAGACGTTCCTTGATGCCCAGCGCGTCGGCCAGGGCCTTCTCGCGGTCGACGATCGCCTCGGCGCGACCGAGCGCCTCGGACGCGGCGGCGTCGCGTTCCTTGATCAGCGCGTCCGCCAGGCCCTTCGCGGCGGCCTCGGCCTGCGTGCCCTCCGCGAGCCGGATCTTGGCGCGGGTGTCCAGCTCGGCGGCCTGGTTGCGGGCCTCGGCGAGCACGACCTCTTCGCGGGCCTTGTGCTGCGCCGACTGTTCCGCGGCCTCGGCGGCCTTGATGTCCTTGACCAGCGACTGCTGCGCCTCGGCCTCGGCCATGATCACGATCTGCTGGCGCTCGCGTTCGGCCTCCTCGACCGCGCGCAGGCGCTTGATGTTCTCCTCCTGCTCGGCCACGGTCTTCTCGACCGCGACCCGCTCGCGCACCAGGTCGGCGATCGCGCGCCGCTCGTGTTCGAGCTCCTTGTCCTTCTCGATCATGCGCAGCGACGTCTCGCGTTCGCGGGCGATGACCTCCAGCAGGCGGTCCTTCTCGATGCGCTCGGTCTCGACTGCGATCACGCGCTCGCGGTTCTTCTCGGCGACGGCGATCTCGCGGGCCTTGTTCTCGGTCTGGATGCCGAGCTGTTCCTCGGTGCGGATGAACGCGGTGTTGGCCTTGAGCCGTTCCTCGGCCTGGACCTTCTGCGTCTCGGCTTCCTGCTGCGCGCGGGCGGTCTCGATCTCGCGCTTCTGCCGGATCTCCGCGTCCGCCTGACGGCGTTCGAGCTCCAGGATCGCCTCACGCGCGCTGACGTTCTGGCGCGTGATCTCCTTCTCCTCGTTGCGGGTGAACTCGTTGGTCTTGACGTGCTCGATCGCGGTCAGCTCGGTGATCTTGCGAATGCCCTGCGCGTCCAGGATGTTCGCCGGGTCGAGCTGCTTGAGCGGCGTCTGCTCCAGGTAGTCGATGGCCGCGTCCTCAAGGCTGTAGCCGTTGAGGTCGGTGCCGATGACCTGGACGATCCGGTCGCGGAACTCGTCGCGGTGCGTGTAGAGGTCCACGAAGTCGAGCTGCTTGCCGACCGTCTTGAGCGCCTCGGAGAACTTGGCGTTGAACAGCTCCTGCAGCGTGGCCTCGTGGCTCGCGCGCTCGGTGCCGATCGCCTGCGCGACCTTGATGACGTCCTCGACGGTCTTGTTGACCCGCACGAAGAACGTGATGCGGATGTCCGCGCGGATGTTGTCCTTGCAGATCAGGCCTTCGTTGCCGGCCCGGCGGATCTCGATGGTCTTCACCGAGATGTCCATCGTCTCGCATCTGTGCAGCACGGGTAGCACGACCGTGCCGGTGAAGGTCACGTCGACCTTGCGCATCTTCGAGACGATCAGCGCCTTGCCCTGCTCGCACTTCTTGAACAACCTGCTCAGCGTGATCGTCGCCAGGATCAGCACGACGACGATCCCCGCGATCAGCACGAGCAACCCCGTTGAGATCGCACCCATGTCAGCCCCCTGTGGTGATGTCCACGACCCAGAAGAACTCGCCTTCTGCGTCGTAGTCGAAGATCAGCGCGGTCTGTCCCGCCGTCAGTTCGGTGCTCTGTGCTGCTCGCACTTGCACGACAGCCGTGCCGCCGTCGTCAGCGGTCACCTCGGCCTGTCCGTAGTTCTCGGTGACCCGCGTCGTCTTCACCAGCGCCGTGCGGCCCACGAAGTCGTTGCGGGAAGCGGGTTTCTCGGGCTTCGTCCAGTTCCTGAGCGGGATGCTGAGGATCTTGGTGAGGAGAGCGCCTGCCAGCAGCGCGCCGGCGAGGACGGCGTAGCGGAGCTTGCCCTCCGGCGTCAGCACCGTGCCGACCAGCGCGGCGAACCACGTGACCAGCACGAACATGGAGATCGAGAGCGGCAGCACCGGGGCGTCGAAGTCGATGCCCACCAGCACGACCGTGAGCCAGTACGCCAGCACCACGAGCATCAGGAAGCTGAACAGCACGGTCGGGAACGCCAGCGCGGCAGCAACGAACTCGGTCACCCCTCCACCCCCTTCTTGCCCCCTCAGATGTATTTGAGTGCTGATCCGTTGCACTGATACCTGGGTTTTCGGGAATGACCGGCGTCACAGCACCGTTGTGCTGATCATGGACATGGGGGTGCAGGGACTCAACGCGGGCGACTCGGTCTCGCCTGAGGAAACGCGCCGGCTGGCTTCACTCGTGGAGTCGCTCGGCTATCGATCATGGTGGGCTGTCGAGCACGTGGTGCTGCCGTCGCCGCGTGTTGATCTCTCGCCGGCTGATCCGGACACGCCGATGCTGGATCCGCTGGTCGGGCTGGGTTTCGTCGCAGGGGTGACGTCTCGGCTGGAGCTGGGGACCGGGATCGTGATCCTGCCGCAGCGCAACCCGCTGGTGCTGGCCAAGGAGGCGGCGTCGCTCGACGTGCTGAGCGGCGGCCGGTTCACGCTGGGCGTCGGGACCGGGTACCTGGAGGCGGAGTTCGCGGCGCTGGGCGTGCCGTTCGCGGATCGGGGGCGGCGGACGGACGAGTACATCGACGCGATGCGCGCGTTGTGGCACCTGCCTTCGCCTGAATTCTCCGGAAAGTACGTGTCCTTTTCCGGTGTTGACGCACACCCGAGGCCTACTTCTGTCCGGGTCGCCGTTGGCGGGGCTTCGGACGCGGCCTTGCGCCGGGCGTTGACGCGGGGAAACGCGTGGCTCGGCATCGGCTCGCCCGCGGAGACCGCGGCCAACCTGAAGCGGCTGCGGCGGCTGTCGGCGATCACCTCGCGGCCGGACTCCCTGGGCGCGTTGGAGATCAACATCATCGCGACGGTTCCGCTGGACGCCTCCGTCGTGCGCGAGTACGAGGACCTCGGGGTCTCCCAGCTGATCATCTATCCGGGCGGGTCCGACCAGCCGGTGGACGAGGTGCTGGAGAAGACCATCGAGCTGGTTCAGTAGCCTTCTTCGCCGTGATCCCCGTTGTCGTGCTCGCCGGCTTCCTCGGTGCCGGCAAGACCACCCTGCTGAACCACCTGCTGCGCACGTCAGGCGGCACCCGGATCGGCGTCGTGGTGAACGACTTCGGGCGGATCAACATCGACGCGTTCGCCGTGTCGGCCCAGGTCGACTCGATGGTGTCGCTGTCGAACGGCTGCCTGTGCTGCGCGGTGGACGGCTCGGAGCTCGATGGGATGCTGACCAAGCTGGCCTCGGCGGACCTGGACGTCATCGTGATCGAGGCGTCCGGGCTGGCCGAGCCGTCGGCGTTGGTGCGGCTGGTGTTGCAGGCGCCCGGGGTCTCGTACGGCGGGCTGATCTACGTGGTGGACGCCGTGGAGTTCGGTGCCGTGCCTGATCTCGATCGCTCGCTGGCGTTGGCGGATCTGGTGGTGCTGAACAAGGTCGACCGGGTCTCGTCGTTGCCTGCGCTTGCCTGCCCGGTGCCGGTGCTGCCGGTTTCGTACGGGCGGATCGACCCGTCCCTGCTGTTCGAGGTGCGGCCGCCGGACACGGGGCCGCGTCAGCTTTCCTTCGACGACCTGGAAGACCACTCCTCGCACGCTCACGCTCGGTACGACAGCGTGACGTTCGAGTACTCCGATCCGTTGCATCCCAAGCTGTTCATGGACTTCCTGCAGGCGCGTCCGGAGGGGTTGTTCCGCGCCAAGGGCTTTGTGCGGTTTCCGCTCGGCACGTTCATGCTGCACACCGTTGGGGCGTACGTCTCGTTCACTCCAGTTGCCGACGCCCCGACTCAGCTGGTGCTGATCGGGGCGGGCATCAACGCGGACTCGTTGACCGACTGGCTGTTGGCGTGTGTCGCGGACGGACCGGTGTCCGAGCAGGACATGCTCTGGGTGCTCCGGTACGCCCGCGGCTGATCACTTCCCGCAGAGCGCGGTGTCCACAGTGGTCAGAATCGCTTCGTGGGCTTTCACCGCTTCCTCTGGCGTGTTCTGCATGGTGCCCGGAAGTGCCGTGACAGCAACGGAGAACGCCCTGCCCTGTGCATTGACACCACCGCGCGTCTCGTAACCGTGGATGTCGCCGCCGTGGCCCCAGTAGTTGCCGCCGCAGCTGAGCGGCGTGCTGGCGATGCCGAGCCCGTACCGCGCCCCAGGCCACATCTCACCCTTGGTGTCCACGGTCTTCTGCATCTCCTCGCGCTGCTGTGCGGGCACCAGGTCACCGTTGACCAGCGCGTTGAAGAAGGTGTTGAGGTCCTTCGTCGTGGAGATGATCTGCCCGGCCGCCCAGCCCCACGAGGGGTCGAGCTCGGTGACGTCCTCGATCCCGTTGCCGGTCCTGGCATATCCGTGCGGGTGCCTGCCGCGGATCGTCTGCTCACCGACGGTCGGCCAGTAGGTGTCTTTGAGGTTCAGCTTCTTGATGATCCGCTGGTCGACGTTCTCAGCTACCGGCCGTCCGGTCGTCTTCTGGATGATGAGGCCGAGCAGGACGTAGTTCGTGTTGCTGTACTTGAACTTCTCGCCCGGTTTGCCGGTGGGCTCGTGCGCGTTGGCGATGTCCAGCAGCTCGCGCGGCTCGAAGTAGCGGTGCCGCTGCTCCTCGAACTTGTCGAGCCCCATGTACTCCGTGTAGTTCGCGAGCCCGCTGGTGTGGTTGAGCAGCTGCCGGACGGTGATGCTGTTGTCCTTGATGGCGTTCGGCAGGTACTTGGTGACCGGTGCGTCCAGCTCGACCTTGCCCTCCGCGTTGAGCTGCATGACGACCGCGGCCACGAACGCCTTGGTGTTGGAGCCCGCCCTGACCTCGCCGTTCTTCGGCACCGGGATGCGCTTGTTCAGCTCGGCGGTGCCCGAGGTCTGGTGCGTCGTCCTGCCGTTGGCGTCCGTGGTCGTCGCGAGCGCGGCCGGGAACTTGTACTGCTTGGTGAGCCCGTCGAGCTGCTTCTGCATGCTGTCCGCCGGCGCGGCCATTGCCGTTCCGGTGAACAACATGGCCGCGGCCATGACTCCTACCAGCGTCTTCTTCATCCTGCGCCTCCCCTTCTGTGTCTGAGGAGAGGTTTTCAATTTCTGCTCGCCGGCACAGTCACGCACGCTGCCGTTGATCAGGTGGAGCAGGCTCCACCTTCAGTACCTCGTGGCGCTCTGCAGCAGCGGCGGGTAGATCGCCGACGATTCGCCGTCGACCGTCGTGCCGGCGAACTGCAGCATCGCCCTCAGCTCGCCGTGCAGCGGTGCGGGGTAGTTGAGGTTCGGCCGGGACACGTCGTCGAGGGCTTCTAGTTGTTCATTGGTGAGCGTGACCTCCGCGAGGTTGCTGGTGAGGTGCTCCAGCCTCCGCGCGCCGATGATCGGCACTGACCCTTTCGCCTTGAGCCACGCCAACGAGACGGCCGCCGCAGTCGTGTTGTGGAGTTCGGCTGTGTTGGTGACGACGTCGATGACCTTGAACTGGTCCTCGGTCGGCGGCTGGACGAACTTGGCCCGCTCCGAGTCGCCGACCACGGCGTTCCTCCGGTACTTGCCGCTCAGGAACCCGTTCTTGAGCGGGCTCCACGGCACCAGCGACATGCCCATGTTTTGTGCCATCGGCGCGATCTCGCCTTCGACCTCCCGCTGCAGCAGCGAGTACTCCACCTGCAACGCGATCAACGGTGTCCACCTGTTGATCGTCGCCATCGTCTGGGCCTGGGCCGTCACCCAAGCGGGCACGTTGGAGAACCCGATGTACCTGATCTTGCCCGATCCCACCAAGTCGTCGAGCGTCCGCATCGTCTCCTCTACAGGCGTGTTCCGATCCCAGTTGTGCATCCAGTAGAGGTCCAGGTAGTCGGTTCGCAGACGCCGCAACGTCTCGTCGAGCTGCTTCCTGATGGCTCCGCGCCCGGCCCCACCGCCGTTCGGATCGCCGGGGAACATGTTGAAGAAGAACTTGGACGCGAGCACGACCCGGTCCCGCTTCTTGTTGGCGTGGAAGAAGTCGCCGAGGATCTTCTCGGAGTGCCCGTTGGTGTAGAAGTTGGCGGTGTCGATGAAGTTCCCGCCGCGGTCCAGGTACGTGGCGAGGATCTTCTCGGACTCCTCCACGCTGCACCCAGCGGCCCCGGGATCCTCCCCGAAGGTCATCGCGCCGAGTGCGAACGGGCTCACCCGCAGACCGGACCGGCCGAGGGTGACGTAGTGGTCGAGCGGCATCTTCCTGGCTCCTCATCGTCGCTGTTCGCGTACTCCAATGGAAGCCCGTGCGGTGGGTGCCGCGACACCTCGATCCACCTTCGCTCTTGCCTAATCCTCTCTTGGTGGTCTTGCTGGTCGTTTGGGTTGGTGTGATCGGTCAACCGTGAGATGGACAACCCGTGCGACAGCTGCGGAGCAGGATCGGTAGGCTGTCGCGTCGAGGGCTGCTAGCTCAATTGGCAGAGCAGGAGACTTTTAATCTTCGGGTTCAGGGTTCGAGTCCCTGGCGGCCCACCAAACCCCCAGGTCACAGGCCTGGGGGTTTCGCTTTGGCGGACCCTCCCCACACTTAACCCACACAAAACCGCTGGTCATACAACTTCGTCGTCTTCCGCCTGATCATCTTTGGGCTCTCCGAGCGCCCCTTCCAGGGCATCAGCAGCCCGCCTGTCGACCGTCTTCCGACCCATGTAGGTGTCCTGCGTCATCGACGGCCGAGCGTGGCCGAGCTGATCTGCGACCTGTCTGGCAGAGAGCCCCGACTCATCGAGGATGGTCGCCGCCGTCTTCCGGAAGACGTGCGAGGTCACCCAGGCGAACTCGTCCCCGCCACGAGCCGCCCGGAGGTCCTTCCGGGTGTTGGACGGGTCGCGAAGCCCACCGAGGGCATCTGGGAAGACCGGCCCGTTCGGGAAGCTGGTGGCCTTGTGCCTCCGCCGCAGCATGTCGAGCGCCCACTGAGGCAGCAGAAGCGTGCGCTCACCAGCCTCCGTTTTGGTCGACTTCCTGATCAGCCCGACGCCCTTGACCCGGATGACCGTGTAGTTCACGGCGACCGTGCCGGCCTCGAAGTCGACGTCCTCCCAGTAGACGGCCAACGCCTCACCGATGCGGACGCCCGTGGCCATCATGAAGCGCGAGAGATCAGGCAGGTCCCGCTTTACGGCCTTCGGATCGGACTCCAGCATCTCCAGCCAGAGGATTCGTTCTTCCAGCGTGAGCGCCCGCGGACTCTTCTTGCGCCCAGCTTCCAGCGGCTCCACCTCCCTGACCGGGTTGGTGTCCAGCGCCTTGTCCCGGACAGCGATCCGCAGGGCGCCCGAGATCACCGAACGAGCCGTCTTCGCCGTGTCCACGCTGACCGACCGCCACAACGCGCTTAGGAAGGCGTCGATTCGCGCCACCGACATCTCATGAATCCGCAGCTCACCAAGGCCAGGCAACACGTGCCGATCCATGATGCTTCGGTAGGTGTCGACGCTGCTCGGCGACCGCTTCCCAGCGTCAGCGAGCGCCTGAAACTTCGTGAACCACTGAGCCAATGCCTCCTTGAACCGGCTGTCTCGGGTCAACGAGTTACCGGACGGCCCCTTGCGTTCGGCGAGGGCTTTCTTGAGGCTCCGTTCTGCCGCCGTCTTGGTCTTGGCCCACCGCTCCACCGGCCGTGTCTTGCCGTCGTAGTCGCGATACTTCGTGGTCGCACGCCAGCCTGAATCCGTTTGATAGCAACGAATCGCGCCGTACGTGCCGATGTCTAGAGGCGGACGCGCCATCAGGCCGCCTCCTCAAGCAGGTGCTCGAACCAGCTCCGCACCTCGGACGGCAGGTACCGCAGGTGCTTCCCCACTCGCCGAGCAGGCGGGCCGTAGTTCTTCGTTCGCCAGCCGTAGAGCGTGTGGACCGGGACGTTCAGGTAGATAGCAACGTCATTCACTGTCCACAGTGGTTCAAATTGGCGTGCTTCCATGATGTTCTCCCCCTAGATCAAGCAGCTTGCGGTGTTGCCGAACTCCCCGGAGGTCCGGCGGATGCGAGCAGCGCAGCCGTGTATTCGGCCTTCCACCTGCGGCGCTCTGCGACAGCGCTCAACAGCAGGTGCGCCCGTGGCGGCACGTTCGGGTCACCAGGCTGGACGTTGTTCCAGACGAGGCGTTGTGGCTGGTCATCGGGCTTGATCCCGACATCGGCCAGCAGTTGCCGAACGAATGCCTTCCGGTCGTGCTTGTGGTCCGCGAGCGACTTCCCAGACCACTTCCGCGACACCAGGACCCGACGCCCAGCAACGCCGAGCGTGGTCCGCTTGTGTGCCTTCCCCTTGCACTTGCCCGGCACCGTCGACAGCCGAGCCCCACGAGGCTGGACGCCGTAGAGCAGCCACAGCCCGCATTGCGGCGAGCAAGGCGTCACGGCCAACTCAGCGCAGAGGCGTTCCGCGTGCTCTTCCTGCCGTGCCGTCTGGGCCTCGAAGCACTCGTTGATGCTCTTGGTGAGGTACTTCGTCAGGTAGCCGATGTGACGGCCGGCTTCTTGGGTGCCGCCGAGGATGCCCTTGGAGTGCACCTGCACCCCGAACCGCGCGACGTGCGCAGGTCGCTCCACCTGGTCGAGCGCGTCTTCCCAGGTAGGCAAGGCCCTTCGAGTCTGCGGATCAACGAACCCTTTGGCCCGGACGTCCCACACCGGCAGGTTGTCGCCGCTGTACTTGATCTCGTCGTGCGCAGGCCACCAGACCTGGTGATAGGTGGCCTCAGCGACTGCCCGCAGCTCTGCACGGGAGATGCTTCCGCGCACCGCCGCATGCCAGTGCGGAGCCAACCGCCGCTGTGGTTCGACGGCGGAGAAGTACTGGACCTCCCAGCCAACACAGCGCCGAAGGTTCTGCACGAACCGGTCCAGCAGCGCCGCGAAGTGCACCGCATCCCGAGCCGCACGGCGGTAGTCGTACCGCGAGGGATCAACAGGCGTGCCGTCGCTACGCACCTTGCCGTAGCTGTCGAGCGTCAGCGTGAGGAAGGTCGAGGGCTGGTACTTGCCACCGAAGACCTTGCCAACGGTGCGCTTGCTGACCGGCCGACGAGGCAGGTTCGGAGCGTCCTGACGCCGCTTGGTCGACCGCTTCCGCGCAGCCTTGAGCGGGACTTCCAGAGAGGGGAGTGAGCCGCGGACTCCGAGTTGTCGAAGTTCGTCGTCGACCTCCGCGACCTCTTCCCGTACTTCCTCCGCGCCGATCTCATCGCCCTCGTCGAGGGCCAGGCGGAAGGCCTTGACCAGGTCAGCCCGGTACTCAGTCAGCTCCCGCTGATCATTGCTCGGCGCGTTCGGCGTGAAGTCCGGTTCGTCGGTCAGGTGCCATCCCTCACGGCACTGCGCCATCCGCAGACGCCGGTTCTTCTCCGCGCAGGTGGGGCAGACGCTCGCGACCGTCGAGCCGCACGGCACGGGCACGATGTCCACGCGTCCGGTGTCGAGGTCGATCCGTTCCTTGGCCAGCGGCCGAACACACACGCCGTGTTCCTCGGCGACCGCGCGAGCGATATCAAGCGCAGCCGGCTGCTTCATCCGCTCTGAGCGGTTCAGGTACTCGGTCATGCCGCAGCACTCCCCTCGGACCGCTCAGGGAACTCGTGCACCGTGGCCGGGGCGAGGTAGACAGCCAGCTCAACCAGGTCCGCGTCCGTGACGTGGAAGGCCCGAGCCCGCTCGGGTGCGCGCTGCCCGTCCTCCTTGAGCCAGGCGACACCAGGCGTGTTCTCGCTGATCTCGTGAGCAGCCGCGCCGCGTTGCCGAACGCCGTCGCCCAGGACCATGTCGACCTGCACCGGTTCGTCCAGGCGCAGCGCCACACGGGTCGTGAACAGGTGCCGGAAGGCGACCACTTCCTTGCGCGGGTCCTGGACCAGGCCGACAACGGCATAGCCAGGAGCACGGCCCTGCGAAGTGATCGTCTGAACCGCACGGGTCGCACGTTCGCGGAGGTTCCTGTCCGGCTGGTAGGCGATCAGGTCCGCCAGCTCATCAACGATCAGGACCGTGAACGGCTCGCCTGTGTTGCGCGCCCAGAGCCGCCTGATGCCCCGGTACCGAGAGGCGCGTTCCTTGACCTCAGCGGCGATTTCTTCAAGCAGAGCAACAGCTTCTGGACCGTTGTCGTAGATGACCTTCTCAAACGCGTCCGGGCATTGGCCCAGCTCCATGCCGCCCTTGGGATCGATCCCAACGAGTCGGACCATGCCGGCCCTGATGGCCGGGGCGAGCTGCCAGACGATCGACCAGAGCACCGAGCCCTTACCTGCGCCGGGAACGCCGACCACGAGCACCTGCGAGCCAAGCAGCTTCAACCGCCAGGGCTTCCCAGTCTCGGTACGTCCGACGACCACGCGCTTGAGGTCGACTTCTCCCACGTCGGCGAGTTGCGGCACCGCCACGGGACGCGACAGCGGATCAGCGTGGATGAAGTCGAGCTCAAGTACGCGCGGCTTGAGCACCCTCACCCGGCAAGACCGGGCGTTGAACGAGTGCGCCAGGTTGTCCCGACGTGCTTCCCACTGCTCCGGCGATTGCGCCGGAATCATGCGCACTCGAACCTTGTCCCGCCAGCCCTCGGACCGGACGCGACGCAGCTTCGGGAGGTACTCCTTCCCGCGGACTTCCTTCGCAAGCTCGGCGAGCCGCATCACGGTGCCCCATTGCGGCACGTAGACAGTCAGCCGCCGCCACTCGGTCAGCAGTCGATACCAACCGTGCCGCAGGAACGACGCCCGATCGAGGCCATACCAAACAGTCAGGGCACACACGAGCGACAACAGGGCCAAGACCAGCGGCGACAGCCCGAACTGCCGATAGGCGACGTAGCCACCGAGGCCGAGCGTCACCACAACCGGATAGTGGATGGCCAGCACGGTGAGCTTCACGGCCAGACGGACTGTCAGCCACACCAGTGCGAGCGGCGCGAATACGAGCTTGACCCAACCGGGAAGCCATACCCACCAAGGAACCTGCGGACGAGCGCCCTCAAACGGCGCGGGATCGACCCAGCGGTTGCCCCTCATCGCGCACCGCCCGAGCACGCGACGCACTGAAAGACACTGCCGACGCTTGGAATGCGTCCAACCGGCACGAAGGCTTCCGCGCCAGTGGAGCACTGCGCCTTACAGGTCAGGCACTCAAAGCCCTCAGCCTGTGCGGCCGAGAGTTCCATCGTCTCCAGGGTGCCGCCGTCGAGCATGACGGCGTAGGTGGAAACGGTCTGCTTGCTGGAGATCATCCGATCCCACAGCAGTTGCTTTGTGGCCCCGTCTAGCGCACGAATGCGCTCAGGCTCTACGCTCATCGTTGTTCACTCCCGAGTTGGGTGGACAACGCAGGAGCGGCGAGGTTGGTAGCCGGGTTCCGCTCCTGCGTCTCACGTTCTCTTTGCACCGCAACAAGACGTGCGGCATCGCCACGTGACCCAGCAGAGTCACGCGCTGTGTCCAAACAGGACTTACTTAGCTCTTGCGGAGCTGAATCGCCTCGCCCTTCTCACGCTCACGAGTCGCCCAGTACATGGCCTCGTGGTGGTGACTCCGGTCCGTCTCCGCGACGCGCGCATAGATGGCCGCCGAGCGGAGGTAGTAGTCCTTCAGCACGTCGGGCTTGGACTTCGGATCGGGGAGCAGCTTGCTCAGCACGTCATGTGCCTCGCTCAGCGTCCTGACCTGCTCGGCCAAGCCCCAATGCATCGCCTTAACCGCGGACATCAGGATCTCCCTCCGCAAGGGCGTGACGCCCTTCATGACTGCCGAGGTGATCGGCGAGCTTGGACGCCTCACGCGACAGCTCCCGACAGAACCGCATCAGCACGTCCGACCCGCCAGGGAACGGCGGAAGCTGGATCGCGATGTTGACCGGGTCCAGGTAGATCACCAGCGCCGGAACCTGCGGCGTCACTCGAACCATCGCCGCAGCAGCGTCACGCCCAGGCGTGCAGGTGGCGTTGAACCCCATCACTCCCCGCCTTCCTGCCGAGCAGCCGACGCCTGAAGCGCCTTCCACCCCTCGTCCAGGACCTCCCGCAGCCGAGGCACCGCATCGCGGTCGACCACGAGCACCACGGGGAACGCCTTGCCGAACCGCAGTTCGACCCGGTCAGCGAACGGCATCGCGAGGGGACGCATCGGGAGATCGGCGGTCACGTGGACCCGCACCATGTCCGGCATTACGCGGCCTTAGCGGCAGGCTTGCTGACAGCCGGCTTCATGCCCGAAGCCCGCAGGCTGTAGCCCAACTTCGCGCGGCACCGGTGACGCTCACCGGCGTGCGTGGCACGGCAGCCCTTGTCATCGATCCACGGCGTGACCGTCAGCCCCTCGAAGACCACCGGCCGCACGTCCGTACCGGGAATCGCCTCCGGCGGCACCGGCTGGTGAGGTGCGGAGATCTTCACCGTGACCACCGCGTCCGTCTTGCGCTCGGCCGCCTGGTCGATCACGAGCACCGACCACACCAGGAGGCCGGTCTCCTTGTCTTTCTCCTGCTCCACCGGCAGGCCCTTGGCCCTCTCATCGGCGGACTGGAACTTCAGCACCGGTTCCACGCCCATGACGAGCGCGCCCCTCGGGAACACGAAGTCGTGACCCGCCGGGAGCCTGCTCCCACCTGTGATCGCCATCGTCTTGCTCCTGTCGTCTGTGCCGCCTGACCTGCTGTCAGCCGTTCTCGACACCTACGACTTTCGGCGAAACACGAGGACGCAAGCACCGCACAGCGGGATTTCTGAGGACGTCTCTGTTACGTTGAAGTCGTCCCTAGTCATCCCTCGGGAGGGCAGATGGCCAATGACCGCCTACGCGAAGCGTTGCTACGCAACGGCTTGAGCCTCGATCACGTGGCCCGCGCGACCGGCGTCGACCCGAAGACGGTCGAGCGCTGGATCACCAGGGGACGCATCCCGTACCCGCGCCACCGCAACGCCATCGCCTCGATGGTCCGCGAGACCGAGCACTACCTCTGGCCCGACGCGGTAGCCGCGGAACGCAGGGCCGAGATCGCCGAGTCCGAGGTCGTGAAGGTCTACCCGCATCGCAACAACATCCCCGCGGACTTGTGGGACCGGCTACTCGGCGACGCCACCGATCACATCGAGGTCCTGTCACTCGCAGCGCTGTTCCTCGTGGAGCGGCCGATGTTCGCGAAGGAGCTGCGCGCGAAGGCCGAGAACGGCGCGAAGGTCCGCCTGTTGTTCGGCGATCCAGCCGGCCGTGAGGCATCCCGGCGATCCGAGGAGGAGCAACTCGGCAAGGGCACCGTGGCCGCGCGCATCCGCAATGCGCTGGCGTTCGTCCGGCCGCTGGTCGACGTGCCCAACATCGAGATCCGGCTGCACAAGACCACGCTCTACAACTCGGTCTTCCGCTTCGACGACGAGATGATCGTCAACACCCACGTCTACGGGTTCCCTGGCGCGCACGCGCCCGCGCTGCACCTGCGCCGACTGTCGGCCGGAGACTTGTTCGAGACGTACTCCGAGAGCCTGGAGACCGTCTGGGCTTCCGCCAAGCGCACCACGTTCTGAGGAGCCGCACCGTGGCCCGCACCGACCACTACCACGACCCGAACGCCCCGAAGGCGACCAACATCGTCGTGGCGGTGAGCGCGTTCGTACAGGACGAGCACGGTCGACTGCTGATGATCCGGCGCACGGACAACGACCTGTATTCGATCCCCGGCGGAGCACAGGATGTCGGTGAGACCGTCGGCCATGCCGTCATACGCGAGGTCAAGGAGGAAACCGGATTCGATGTCGAGCCCATCGACATCATCGGTGTCTACTCAGACCCACAGCACGTCGTCTCATACACCGACGGCGAGGTGCGACAGCAGTTCTCAATCTGCTTCCGTGCACGGTTGGTGGGCGGGACGCTAAAGACAAGCAACGAGTCAAGCGAAGTTCACTGGCTCAGCCGCACAGACCTGAACACGTTGAGGATCCACCCGTCGATCCAACTCCGTATTGAGCACGGGTTCGAGGGCCGATCGACGCCTTATTTCACCGTGTAGTCGATACCGGCTGCTCGCAGCCGCAGGGTGGTCCGCTCAACTGCCGCCACAAGGTCCGTTTTCGCCTGCCGAATGAAGAAGCTCACTAGATCTTCAGGCCCGTAGCGCCTTTGAATTTCTTCAATTCGTTCCTGCACATCCGTGGCTCCGCCATCTGGCGTGGTCGTCATATCTGCCCACCACAACCCGTCTCGAACCAAAGAGTCCTCGTCCTCCCATTCTGCCAGTTCGACCGACAGGCCACGCAACTCAGCCTCTCTGTAAGCACACGAATGATGCGCGACCAGTGCACAGAGTCGGCGCGGTAGGCCGATGGAACTCAAGTACGCTGCGCCGTCAAGTGCGTGCAGGCCTGTGCGACGCAGCTGCGGCGAATAACCGATGTCATGCAACAACGCCGCTGCCCTCAACAGGTACGCATCGCCGCTGGACAACAACGGACACAGCACCTCCGCCCTCTGACACACGCCTCTTACATGCTGAGCACGCTGGGGCAACTGACCTTCAAGCAGTTCGGCCACAAGATCGTGCGCCTTCATGAGGATGTCTGCGTCCACGTAGATCACTGTGCCCGATCGGATGGACTCGCCCAAGACGGGTGACAGAGCATGCAACAAGACTACGACATCCGAGTGACAGCCGCACACGTAAGCATGATTTTAGATCCGGAGAGTAACGAAATCCGAGCCAGGCTCGACACGACACATACCCACACGGCGCAAGAGGGCCGCTGCGAGGCACAAAGCAGCGGTTGACCAAGATGAGCGGAGGCATCGATGGCCGACCGTCCAGCGAAGTTGCGGTTCAATTGCTACCTCCTACGGGAGGGGCTGGATTCTCCAGTTGAGGCACTTCGGGCCCAGTATCGACCAGACGGCCGGACCGCGATGGTGAAACTTTCTGTCTCTACGTCAGCGCCTAGCGGCGTGTCCGCTTTCGCGAGTTTGCGGTCAGAGAAATCTCCAACATGGGCAACCGCGCTCGTTCCATTCTTTCCTCAGCTCGAAAGCGTAATCAATACATCAAGCCGCCTTGTAATTTTTCTCCCGGTTAAGAATCGAACGTTCGCTGCTTGCTTCGGATACGGTAGCTCAGCGCTCGAATGGACGGACCTGGAGCCCAATTTCGGCCTTAGGTTTGCAGCTCGCCGAATAGATCCAAACGGCCTTAACGAAATCCGCAGCCGTCGAATTGACGCCTCAAGTCGCACCCAGTCAGTTCAGCTACCAGCAGGATCCGATATCAGAAACTTTGATATCCCTCTTGAAGGCGAGTTCGTTCGCAAACTAGCTGGAGAGCTTGACTCTGAAGGAGTTTCATTCGGCGACATTGGAGCGATTGTCGCAACAGACTCCGTGGCCTTCAAAATGGAGACCGATCTGACGCAGGTGATATCAGCACTTGGGCACATGCTTGATGAAGTCTCGACGCGCCAGGTCCACGACGAACTGGCGTTTGTTGACGCACTCGTCCCGCTTCGCACGAAGTCGACGGAAGTGACCAAGCTGGACGCACTTCTTGCAACACGACTTTTTGAAGGCGTTCGAAATGGAGTCACGGCTCGTGTTCGCGAAGATGCCGCCGACTCGCTCACAGATTACTTTCTAGAATTCTCGCCGCCAGATGGCGTATCCACTAACAAGGTCAACAAGGTGGTGGTGCGCCGCGGCAACACTGCCGACAGCAAGAGGGTGGATTTTACCGATCTCACAATTGAAGGTCTGCGAGTCGCACTTACCGAGCTGGGTGGAAGATTCGGAAAAGGCTCACTCAAAGACATCAGACTAATAGCCGTAGACGACAACGGTGAGCCGGCCAGTCAGATGCTTCCCCTCAAGAACTGGCTTGTATTCGAGGCTGGGGACACCAAGAGGAGGTTCATTCTCACGCTCGGCGGATGGTTCTCGCTACAAGAGAACTACACCGATCAGCTCAACAAGGACCTTGCCACAATCGAGGTAGTCAACAATGAAATTCCACTACCCGACTGGCTCAGCACCGACAAGGAAGGCGAATACAACGAAAAGGCAGCAGTCGACGGATTCGCGCTGCTGGACAAAGTTGATCTACGACCGGAAGACGGCGACGAAGTCGAAGCGTGTGATCTTTTCTACAAGGACGGCCACCTTGTACACGTAAAGCGATATAACGGCAGCCAAACCCTCAGTCATCTCTTCTCGCAAGGATTCGTCTCTGCACAGCTAATTGCCGGAGATGCCACCTATCGAGCCAACTTTCTCAATGCAATCGCAAGCATCTCAGCAAATCTTTCAACTGAAGCCGAGGCGGCACCCAGGACTGTCACATACGCTATTGGAGTTACCGGAGACAAGAAGATCCCCGACGACCTTCCCAGCTTCAGCAAAGTAAACCTGCGTGACTTTGCAAAGCGCCTAAGACTCAGCAAGTTGCGCGCTACGCTCTACCGCATCCAAATCATTGAGTCGAGCGAAGACGGACCAGAACCGCAGGAAGAGGATATCTCTCAACACTAGCGCAGCTCATCGATGACCATCCGAACGGTTTCTTGAGACTACAGAAAATCCCCTCCCCGGCCACTTATAACCAAGTTTAGGCATCCTGCTCGCTCGTCGAGGTCGTCCTAGATTCTTACGCGTTTCAACAGTAAGAAGAACGACCAAAAGCATAGCCACCACAACGGCGGCATACACCCACATTGCAATACCATCGAGCCCGGCGGAGGTGGCCGTTCTCAGCCCACCAATAAGTGGCAGATCCTGCAGTGCGCCTACCGACTTCACTACGTCGAGAGACTGCCGTATGGCCGGAAGCCCCAGGATCGCCGCAACAATCATGGCACCCAATGCAAATCTGTTCGCGCGCTTGCTTGCCAAGCGCGCCGCCCGCCCTGAAATCATCTGCTGGAACGTCTCGGATCTATCCTTGAGCTGTGAGTATAGGTCTTCACCACCAAGTTGAACGAAAAGGGTTTTCGAGATATCACTTGCCGTTCCGTACGAAAACTGAGATTGGCGGACTTCGTCTAGCCCGTAGACAAGACTCTTTTGTAGGCCAAACACAGAGTCAAGTGTCGCAGCGGAGACGGTGAGGCGGTAGTCAATTGACTGCAACTGCCAGAATTTTAGTAGAGCATTCTCCACAATCGAGAACAGCTGCCTAAATCTTGCCCGATTGTAATCAGGTTCTCTGAAATCCCACCAAAATATGATGGACCGTCCACTAGTGGTCCAGATCGAACTTCCAATCGTGTGAGACTGATCCTCCCCGAGTATGCGATTACGCGCCTCGGCACTAAATCTCTCGTAACCAATTGAAGCTCCAGCGATGCCGACAAGCTCCTTCTCGTGCCGTGACATCCACTTCTTGCGGTCCCCGCAGCATTCAAGCGAATGAATGAATGCCGTCGGATAGATCAGCGTGGTGCCAGCAGCCCTGGGGCGACCGAGAACATCATAGACAGCCTCGCGATAAATTCCGAAGATTTCGGACAGAGATGCACTCCGACCGGGATGGTCATACGCTCGCCACTTGACGCCTTCCATTTCTTCATTAAGCAACACTCCACCAATACCGCGGCGCTTCATTCGAGACCATCTTGCGGAACACCGAACCACAGGATCACAAATTGTACTTCCATATATCTTCGCACGATCACCCGAAAGAAGTGGAATTAGTTCGTCAGTCTGGGCGCCTGGGGAAATCTCAGCCTCGAAGCAGAGAATCGCGACCCCGGACCGGTGAAGCAGCAGCGTCGCACGTACCCATACTTTTCCGTCACTATCATTTACCCGCCACTTGACTGATGGCTCTGGCGTGATCTGAAAACTCCGCAAGCGCAAGCGAACATAAGGCGCACTGTCCAGATACCCTGGTCTATATAGATCGCGGTCGACAGCGCACTGAAGCAGTGGATCGAACCTCAACTCGTCCATCGATCTATCTATATTATGGATTGTTTCATTCATCTTCCGTTTCAGATCATCGCGGTGGCCATTGGACGATCGATTCTCAACGGCCGTTCGATGAAAAAGTTTGACCAGGACACCGAGTTGGATCTTTATCAAGATCCATCTTGCTCGCGGAGTCAGCTGCCTAAATCTCAAGTCTCTTGAGTAGAAGTCCTCCACAGCAAGCATGCATAGAGCTCGGTCCCGGATCTTCGCCAGACGCCTATATCGGGGCGACAAGGCAAGATCTTTATCTATGGGCCAAGCGGCAGTCTCCGCTATGCCGGATTTCAAAAGGCGCTTGGCGGCCGCATCGATCGCCAGCCCATCACCTACCTCTAGCATATAGCTGTAGAACACAGTCACACCGCCAAATGTGGCTTTGTGGCCGGAAGAACGAAGGCGCGTTGACATGCACAGATAGTAAGTTCTGGGTGCTGATTGACCAACAATCTTCCAGTTCACCCTGCCAGCAGCCTCATGCCTTGCTGAATTGGGCTCTACAGGATCAAGACGCCGCCGCTGGCGGCGGGTGCGGTTTGGCGCTGCACCAGCATCCATCCCGGCACTCCCGGCATCCGCTTCGCTACGCCGGTCGGCCGGCGGCGCTGCGCGCCGGACCTCAGACGCCAGCTGGCGATCCACCCGATCCGAGCCTCATCCGTTCCCGGCTCCCTACGAGCGCCAGCATGGTCCCTCAGACCGACGGTGCACGGCGCTCGACTGCCGCGACGGCTTCGCCGCCTTGCCACCGATCAGGCCCAGACGAAGCCACTGGAACGCCCGATGAGCGCCAGGCAGAGCCACCCCGACGCCGTGAGCATGACAACGGCCGGTAGCGCCGAGTCAAGGCTGAACGAATACCTTGACTCACGCCACCGGCCGCGTTCGAGGCTCAGTGTCGGGATGATGGCAGGGGTGCGGACGGATCCAGAAGACCAAGATCAACCCACACTTAACTCTCACAAAACGACGACAAGTGTCGAGAAGCGACTGTCCACAGTGCTCAGATCAAGGCCGCATCCGCGCAGGTGGCGAGCACTGTCGAGGAAGATCGGCGAACAACGCCAAGCGAAGGCTCTTACTCTTCGGGTTCAGGGTTCGAGTCCCTGGCGGCCCACTCCTCACGTACCCCCAGGTCACCGGCCTGGGGGTTTCGTCTTGCCGAGGCGCGGCAGCAGGCGGAAACCGGATGCGTAGCTGGCTTGGGCGATGCCAGCCTGTGCGTGTGATCGCGAGTGAGACGGCCGACGTTCAAGCCGCCGCTGCCCGGAACAACGCCGACTGGTGTGCGTCGGTCTGCCGGTCCCACGGCATTCCGAACACCTTTGGCGAGAGGGTGTGGCGCAGTGCTCGCCGCACGCCGCTGTATTACCCCGACGCTGTCACGTTGCGGGCCGATGCGGTGCCGGGCGAGGTGCTTGCCGGCATCGACACGTCGGCTGGGTGTTCGGTCAAGGACAGTTTCGCCTCCCACGACTTCACCTCCCACGGCTTTGCCGAGCTGTTCACGGCCCACTGGATTTACCGGCCACCAGAAGATCGGGTGGCGTCTGGGCTGCGGGCTGAGGAGGTTGGGACGGCCGCTGGGCTTCGTGCCTGGCAGAGCGCTTGGCACGGCGAGGACGATGCGCCCGATGTGTTTCGACCAGGGTTGCTCGACGAGCCGGACGTGTTGGTGCTGGCTCTTCGCCGGGATGAAGAGGTTGCCGGGGGTGTTGTGTTGAACCGCGGTTCTGGGGTGGTTGGGCTCACCAACCTGTTCGCGGTCGGCGGCGAAGAGACGGCGGTTTGGTGGGCAGCGGTGGCAGCGGCTGCGGCGCGTTGGCCTGGGCTGCCTCTTGTCGGTTACGAGCGTGGGGATGACCTGGAGCACGCGCTTGCCTGCGGGTTCGTTGCGCTTGGACCGCTTCGGGTGTGGATGCGCCGTTGAAAAGAGGAGGCCCCCAGGTCGACGACCAGGGGGCCTTCAAGTTCGAAGCCGTGCTCAGTGGGCGTGGGCCTCGGCGCCGGCTGCGGTGTTGGTGCGGCTTGGCAGCATCACCGCTACGACGATCGTTGCCACGGCGATCACGGTGGCGACGATGAAGGCCAGCCTCATGCCGCTCAGCTGCGCCGCCGCGGCGCCAACGCCGTCGGACACCAGGTGGGTGGCTCGGGCGGACATGACGGTGACGACGAGGGCGGTGCCCAGGGCTGCGGCCACCTGTTGGAGAGTGCCCAGGATCGAGCTGCCGTGCGGGTACAGGTTGGGCGGCAGGGCGCCCATGCCCAGGGTGAAGAGCGGGGTGAAGGTCGCGGCCAGGCTCACCATCAGGAGGGCGTGCAGGCCCAGGACCTGCCAGTACGGCATGGAGCTGGAGACCTGGGTGAAGCCTGCGAGGGAGAGGACCATGCCGATGGCGCCTGGGATGACCAGGGGGCGGCTGCCGAGGCGGTCGTAGAGCTTGCCGACGGTGGGACCGAGCAGGCCCATGGCCAGGCCGCCCGGCATCAGGAGCAGGCCGGTCTCCAGTGGGGTGAGGCCTCGGAGGTTCTGCAGGTAGAGGGGGAGCAGGATCATCGAGCCGAGCATGGCCAGCATGCCGATGCACAGCAGGGCCAGGGCCAGGGTGAAGGTGCGGTTGGTGAGAGTCCGCAGGTCCATCAGCGGGGCACCGGTGCGCTGCAGCTTGAGCTGGCGGAGCACGAAGAACGTGATGGTGGCGGCGCCGGCGATCACGAAGACGATGCCCAGGTCGGGCTGGCGTTCGCCGAAGAGGCTCAGGCCGTAGACCAGGCTGCCGAAGCCCAGGGTGGCGGCGACCGCGCTGTACCAGTCGATCGAGCTGACCTGGGGCTCGCCGATGTTGGTCATCTGGCGGAGGCCGAAGTACGTGACCGCGCCGGCGATCGGGAGGACCGCGACGAAGAGCAGGCGCCAGGAGCCCAGTTGCAGGATCAGGCCGGAGACGGCCGGGCCGAGGGCCGGGGCCACGGAGATGGCGAGGGTCACGTTGCCCATCACGCGGCCGCGGTCCTGTTCTGGCACCACGGTCATCAGGGTGGTCATGAGCAGCGGCATCATCACGGCGGTGCCCGCGGCCTGGACGATTCGGCCCACCAGCAGGATCGGGAAGATCGGGGCCGCGGCGCAGATGGCGGTTCCGGCCAGGAAGACGCCCATCGCGATCGCGTAGCCCTGGCGGGTGGTGACGCGCTGCAGGAACCAGCCGGAGATCGGGATGACGGCGGCCATGGTGAGCATGAACGCGGTGGAGACCCACTGCGCTGCCTGTTCGGTGACCTGCAGCGATTCCATGAGGCGCGGGATCGCGTTGATCATCAGGGTCTCGTTCAGGATCACCACGAACGTGGCCAGCACCAGCAGGCGCACCACCAGGGGTGTTCTGGCCGCTTGCGCGGTCGGGCGGTCTTGGGTCGCTGCAGGCATGTCAGGCCCTCACTAGGTAGCTGGCAGTCGTGTCGCGGCCAAGGCCGCCGGCGTCGCGGTGACACCAGTGGAGACCGGCGGATCTGAAGCAACTCATCGGTCCTGCTGAGTCTTCCTCAGATCCGTGCCGGTCTCATCCGAATTCCGCCCGCAGCGGACCGGATGCTTGTCCGTCTACTCATACGTCGAACCACGAGAGCGCGAATCGACATCCGGTTCACGCGGATCCGAGATCGATGGATGATCATGCGGCTGGCCCTACCCCCAGAACGCCGGGAAGCTCCATGTTTTGCGAGGGCCGGAGCCGACAGGCTCATCGGCATGAGAACCGCAGTTGTCACGATCATCGCGGCCGTC
>NZ_JBEXPJ010000073.1:0-39811 GCF_040611995.1 Lentzea sp. NPDC006480 | reverse complement strand
GCGGCTACTGATCGACCGCGAGAACGCCGCCCACCCCGCGGGGTGGGCGGCTCGCGTCACGGAGCCAGCAGCTCGCGGTAGCTGGGAATCTCGATGCCACCGTCCTTCTCGTACAGGAGCGCTTCGGCCGTGCCGACACGGGTGTCGTCGCCCAGGCTCCTGTTCGAGGTCCACAACGTCGCACGCAACTGTTCGTTCTCGACGGACAGGATGTCCACACTGGACCTCAGCGGCTCACCGGTGCCCCGGCGCCACTCGGCGACCCTCGCCCAGAACTCCTCCACGGCCTTCCACACGACGAGGCACCGCGGCCCGAGCACAGCCCGGACTTCCTCGGTCGTGCGCAAGTGCTCCAGGCCGTGCGAGACGAGGTGCTGCAGGTTCTCGACCAGCGCCACCACGAGCTCGTAGTTCGCTTCCTCGGCGGCAAGCTTCTCCGCGACCCGTCCGACGGTCGGCAGCACGTCGTCGGCCATCGCCCGGTTCACGGCCACGTACGCCGTCATCTTCGCGACACTCAGATCGCTCTGGTCACCGACGTTCTTCCAGGTGAACCCTGCCGACTCGGCCAGCCGCTGCGCCGCGCTCCTGCGTCCCCACATGCGGGGATCATCTCAGGGACCTCATCCGCCCTGCTCCACCGGGATGCCGGCCAGCTCCTCCGTGACGGTGGTGAACGCATCAGGCTGCACCCGCAACACCCCGCTGAACGGATGGGTCATCCCGAGGCACAACGCACAGACGAACCCGAGCACAGCGGCGGTGACCGACATCTGCACGACGTGCCGCGGTCGTGCCGTGAACCCCATGAGCAACGGGAACACGATCATGCCGATGGCTCCGACCATCGTCGCGATCAGCGTCAGCTTCCCCATGTTGTCGAGCCCACCGGCCTGATCCAGCCGATCCCGGCGCAGGTCCGTGATCTCCCGCAACCGCTCCAGAACCCGTTCCCGCGCCGACTTCACCTGGTCCGGAGTGGAGGGCAGCGACAGGATCTCGGCGTGCAGCGAGTTCACCGTCTCGGTCGTGCGGTCGTCGGCCTCGCCGTGGGCCAGCTTCGGCCATTCCTCGTCCGCCACCAGTTTCGGGTACTCGACGAGCAGTGAGCGGATGTGATCACGTTGCGGCTGCGGCATGACGCCGGTTTGCCAGTAGGCGTCGGCGACGGCGGCGGCCTCACGGGCGGCGTTGTCCTCGGCGGTGCCGTTGCCCTCCCACACGATCACCGTGTAGAAGGCCAGCGCGACGATGAACAGGCCGGAGATCACCGCACCCAGAAACCCGCGCGAGTCGGCGTCGCGGTCGTCGGCCTGTTCGTGTGCGCGGGAGCGGCCGAACAGCAGGCAGGCGGCGATGGTGACGACCACCGACGCGACGACGATGACTAGCGCGGTCCACATGGCCACCATCTCCCCACAGCAGGACACCGTTTGGCCACCAACACCACGCTTCCCGGCGGTTTCACCCGCCCGTCAAGAGCAACGGACGTTGATCACACCCACCACCGGTCCACATGGGAGCGCTAACAAGAATCCGTTGGACACGAATAGGAGAACCGCGACCCGACCGTCCTCAACGGAGAGTGAGGAAGCCTTGATCAACGAGCGGTGACAAGCCGGGAGAACCGTGTCAACCTGTGCGCCGACCCCGACCGGGAAGGCGTCGCATGCGCGTACCGATCCTCATCGCCGTCGTCCTGCTGGTTCCGCTGCTCTCCCCCGGCCCACCGGTCGAGGCGGCCGAGGTCTGGCACACCCAGTTCGACGAGGCGGTGTACGGAGACGTCACGGTCATCGGCAACAGCGTCCTGACCTGTCCGACCCCCGAGCAGGCGGGCCCGAATCCCAAGTACCCGCCCCAGTCCTGTGTGGACGCGCTGAACCGCAAGGGTCACGGGCCATCAGCGCAGAACAACGGCCACCGCATGTCGTGGACCGACACCGACAGCGACCCCACCTCGTTCAACTCGTCCAGCGCGCAGCTCACCATCCCGGCCGGCGCGACCATCGCCTACGCCAAGCTCGGCTGGGCGGGCAACGCGACGTGCCACGACGCCACTCCCCCACCCGGCCGGCCCCAGGACCCGGTCACCTTCAACGGCGTCAAGATCAACCCCGGCCGGTTCGCCGTCGACGAGCCGGACAGCCTGGCGCACACCGACAACGCCTTCTACAGCGCCGAAGCCGACGTCACCAAAGCCACGAAGCCAGGCACCGTCACCGTCGGCGACATCTGGACACCCCAAGGCTTCGACTGCTTCGGCGGCTGGTCCCTGACGGTCGTCTGGAAGTTCCCCGGCGCCACCGCACAAGCGCCGGCCAAACGCCACGTCTCGGTGCACGGCGGGCACGTCCGCCTCACCACCGAACGGCCGGAGCTCAGCACCCCGATCGCTCCGACGCACCCCGCTGGCGGGTTCCTCCGCCTGGGCTTCACCGCCTACGAGGGCGACTGGGCCACCGACGGCGACCAGCTGCTGGTCGGCGACACCTCGATCGGCGGCCGCAACGCGTTCGTCTCGCAGGCCCAAGGCGCCGCGACCCCCAACAACATGAGCGTCGACGCCCGCACGCTGACGATCGGCGAGGACGTCCTCAAGCCGGGCGCCAAGAGCGCCGAGCTGACGTTCAGAAGGGCCGAGGACGCGTTCCTGGTGCAGAACATCGCCTGGTCGTTCCCTCTGCCCGAACTCACCCTGGCGATCGACCCGGAACAACCGGCGGCTCACCCGAAGGACAACGTCGCGCAAACCGCGACCGTCACCAACACCGGCGACGCCCCGGCGGCGGACGTGTCCGTGTGCGGCCAGAAAATCGGCACAATTGCCCCACACGCCAAATCGACCCGCACCTGCACCACCCAAGCAGCCGAAGACGACTACCAGACCACGGTCACCGCAAACGGCACCAGCCTCGCCGGCGACTCGCTCGTCACCCAGAAGCCGGCAAAGGTCGACGTGCTCCATCCGGCATTGCGCGCAACGACGCCAACAGAGCCGATGACCGCACTCCCCGGACAAGCGGTCAAATTCTCAACAACTGTTGCAAACACCGGCGACACCGCGTTGTTCGACCTCAACGCGCGCACGGCCGCCAACGGCTGCGCCCCGATGCAACGCCAGCTCGATCCTGGCGCCACGGCGATCGTCGAGTGCACCGCCCCGGCAGGTGACGACACCGGCACGCTCACATCCACGGTCGCCGCCACCGACAAGATCGGCGGCAAGGTGGAGGCGAGCGCGTCCGTGCAGGTCAGGGTCATCCATCCGAGGCTGACGATCACCGCGCTCTGGTCGAAGGACCGGGCGGAGGACGGCGAGCTCGTCACGGTCACGATCACCGTCGGGAACCCGTCCGACTGGTCGATCGAGGACGTGCAGGTCGACGGTGAGCCCGCCGCGTGCCGCCGGACGTTCCCGGAACTGCGACCGGACCAACGCCTCACCTACACCTGTCTCGTGGCCGCGCCGGTGAATTCTCGGTTGACGGTGACAGGCGCCGGAGCCGGTGCGGCCATCGCGGAAAGCGCGCTGGTTCGCATCGACTCGATAAACGCGCCACTACCGCCGGAGCCCGATCAGCCGCGCACGCAACCTGACGAACCGGCCCCTCCACGGCCGGTCGCGCACGTTCAGCAGGTGTCGAAACCGGCGGCCGGTGGCGTGGCCGCGGTAATCGGCGTGATCGGCATGGTGATCGTCGCGAGCGCGTTTTCCGGCGTGGGGAAGCGGTAAAGCCTGAAAACGTTTGCAATTCCGGGCTGGACACAGCCGTGTTCCTGCGGCGCCGAATGCGGTAGAAGAACCTCATGGAGATCACCGCCTTCCTGGACCGCAAGCTGGCCCGCCGGTTCCGGACCTACGACTCCGACGGCGACGGGTTCATCGGGCGGGACGACTTCACACAGGCGGGCGAGCGCACCACCAAAGCCTTCGGGCTGGCCGACGACGACCCGAAGGCGGTCCGGTTCCACGCCATGCTGATCGGCCTGTGGGAACACCTGCACTCCGTGACGGACCAGGACCACAACGGGCGGATCAGCCTGGAGGAGTACAAGAAGGCGTTCGCGAACGGGCTGCTGGAGACGCCGGAGTCGTTCGACGACGGCTACATACCGTTCCTGGACGCGATCATGGCGATCGCGGACGAGGACGGCGACGGCAAGCTTACGCTGGAGGAGCACATCACCTGGACGGGCGCGCTGATGAACCTGTCGGAGGGCGACGCGCGCGGGATCCACGACCTGCTCTCGGACGAGGACGGGCTGCTGTCCACCAGAGCACTGCTGGAGGCGATCCGCGAGTTCTACTTCTCGGAGGACCCCGCTGAGGCCGGCAACTGGCTGCTGGGCTCGCTGGACTGACGTGCTGCTGAAGACGCTGCAGGAGTACGCGGCGCGCGCCCAGCCGGCCGCGCACGTCGAAGAAGCGGGTGGCTGGTGGCTGCGGCACTCCCCCGGCGACGCCTGGTGGGTGAGCGCGGTGCTGCCGCACGACCGCGAGGACCGGGTGAAGCAGGCCGAGGAGTTCTGCGCCGAACGCGGGTCCGGGGCGCGGTTCCAGATCACGCCGGGGGTGTGCGGCGAAGACCTCGACGCGCTGCTGGACGGCCGTGGCTACGCACGCGGGCACGACATGTCGTTGCAGATCGCCTCGACCTCCGAGGTGCTGCGGCAGTCGCACGCGGACGCCGGTGAGGTCAGTGCGCGGCCGACCGACGAGTGGCTCGCGGCGTGGCAGGCGGTGACCACGCGCGACGTCAGCGCCGAACGCGACCTGCTCAGCCGGGTCGAGCACCCGAGCGCGTACGCGTATGCCGAGGTCGATGGCCAGGTGGTGGCCGTAGGGCGAGCGGTGGCCGAGGAAGGCTGGGCGGGCGTGTTCGGGATGGCCACGTTGCCGCACGCACGGGGTCAGGGCGCCGCACGGTCCGTGCTCGCCGCACTGGCCTCGTGGGCTGCCGCGCGCGAGGCGAACCACTTATATCTGCAGATGGAGAAGGCCAACACGTCTGCGTTCAGGCTGTACGAACGCACGGGGTTCCGCGAGGTCTGCACCTACCACTACCGGATTCGTGCATAACCAATCAGGAATCAAGAAGGCAGAGAGCGGGGAGCGGAGTTAGGTTTCCGCCATGACGCATGAAGCCGACACCCACGACCTGATCCGCGTGCAGGGCGCGCGCGTGAACAACCTCAAAGACGTCGACGTCGAGATCCCGAAGCGGCGGCTGACGGTCTTCACCGGTGTGTCCGGCTCCGGCAAGAGCTCGCTGGTGTTCGGCACGATCGCCGCCGAGTCGCAGCGGCTGATCAACGAGACCTACAGCGCGTTCATCCAGGGCTTCATGCCGACCCTGCCGCGTCCCGAGGTGTACCTGCTGGAGGGCATCACCACCGCGATCCTGGTCGACCAGCAGCGGATGGGCGCCGACCCGCGCTCGACCGTCGGCACCGCGACCGACGTGAACGCGATGCTGCGGATCCTGTTCAGCAGACTCGGCACGCCGCACATCGGTGGCCCGCAGGCGTTCTCGTTCAACGTCGCCTCGATCTCCGGCGCGGGTGCCGTGACGATCGAGAAGGGCGGCCAGAAGGTCAAGGAGCGCCGGGAGTTCTCCATCACCGGCGGCATGTGCCCGCGCTGCGAGGGCCGCGGCCAGATCTCCGACATCGACCTCACCGAGGTCTACGACGAGTCGAAGTCGATCCTCGAGGGCGCGATCAAGGTGCCCGGCTACAGCGTCGACAGCCAGTGGACCGTGCAGGTCTTCGCGCAGTCCGGCTTCCTCGACCCGGCCAAGCCGATCCGCAAGTACACCAAGAAGGAGCTGCACGACTTCCTGTACAAGGACCCGGTGAAGGTCAAGGTCAACGGCATCAACCTGACCTACGAGGGCCTCATCCCGAAGCTGCAGAAGTCGATGCTGTCGAAGGACCGCGAGGCGTTGCAGCCGCACATCCGCGCTTTCGTGGACCGCGCCGCGACTTTTGGTGTCTGTCCTGACTGTGGTGGCACGCGGCTCACCGAGGCCGCGCGGTCGTCCAAGATCAAGGGCGTGTCGATCGCGGACCTGTGCGACATGCAGATCAGCGATCTCGCCGACTGGATGCGCGGTCTGAAGGACAAGTCCGTCGCGCCGCTGGTGGACAAGCTCGTGCACACGCTGGACTCGTTCGTCGAGATCGGCCTCGGGTACCTGTCGCTGAACCGTCACGCCGGCACGCTGTCCGGTGGTGAGGCGCAGCGCGTGAAGATGATCCGGCACCTCGGATCGGCTTTGACCGACGTGACCTACGTGTTCGACGAGCCCACCATCGGGCTGCACCCGCACGACATCGAGCGCATGAACAACCTGCTGCTCCGGTTGCGGGACAAGGGGAACACCGTGCTCGTCGTCGAGCACAAGCCGGAGACGATCGCGATCGCGGACCACGTCGTCGACCTCGGTCCCGGTGCCGGCCGTGGCGGCGGCACGATCTGCTACGAGGGGTCGCTGGCCGGGTTGCGCAAGAGCGACACGGTGACCGGGCGACACCTGGACGACCGGGCTTCGTTGAAGCCGTCGGTGCGTGAGAAGACCGGTGTGCTGGAGATTCGGGGCGCTGCCAAGAACAACCTGCGTGACGTGGACGTCGACATTCCGCTGGGCGTGCTGACGGTCGTCACGGGCGTGGCCGGCTCGGGCAAGAGCTCGTTGATCCACCAGTCGATGCCGAAGGACGTCGGCGCGATCGTGGTCGACCAGACGCCGATCAAGGGCTCGCGGCGGTCCAACCCCGCGACCTACACCGGTCTGCTGGAACCGATCCGCAAGGCCTTCGCCAAGGCCAACGGCGTGAAGCCGGCCCTGTTCAGCGCGAACTCCGAGGGGGCGTGCCCGAACTGCAACGGCGCCGGCGTGGTGTTCACCGACCTCGGCATCATGGCGACGATCGAGTCCCCGTGCGATGTGTGTGAGGGCAAGCGTTTCGACCAGGCGGTGCTGGAGTTCAAGTTCGGTGGCAAGGACATCTCCGAGGTGCTGGCGATGCCGGTGGCGGAGGCGGTCGAGTTCTTCGGCGCCGGCGAGGCCAAAACCCCTGCGGCACACGCCATCCTGGCGCGGCTGGCGGACGTCGGCCTGGGCTACCTCTCGCTGGGTCAGCCGCTGACCACGTTGTCCGGCGGTGAGCGGCAGCGGTTGAAGCTGGCCACGCACATGGCCGACAAGGGTGGCATCTACGTCCTGGACGAGCCGACCACGGGCCTGCACCTGGCCGACGTCGAGCAGCTGCTGGGCCTGCTGGACAGGCTCGTCGAGTCGGGCAAGTCGGTGATCGTGATCGAGCATCACCAGGCCGTGATGGCGCACGCCGACTGGATCATCGACCTCGGTCCCGGCGCAGGTCACGACGGCGGCAAGATCGTGTTCGAGGGCACGCCGGCCGACCTGGTGGCGGACCGGTCGACGCTGACCGGCGAGCACCTGGCGGACTACGTGGGCGCCCCGGCTCGCCGGAAGAAGCGCTGACAGGATATCAAGTGGTATGGACATCACGGCGTTCCTGGACCGCAAGCTCACCCGCAGGTTCGAGACCTACGACAGCGACCAGGACGGGTTCATCCAGCGCTCCGACTTCGAACGGGCGGGGTCACGGACCACCGCGGCGTTCGGCCTGAGCGACGACGACCGCCGGGCGAGGCGGTTCCACGAGCACCTGCTGGGCGTGTGGGACCACCTCTCCGCCATGACGGACACCAACGACGACGGCCAGATCAGCCTCGCCGAGTACAAGCTGGCCTTCACCCGGCGGTTGCTGGAGCGGCCGGAGTCGTTCGACGACAGCTACCTGCCGTTCCTCGACGCGTTGATGGCCGTCGCCGACCAGGACGGCGACGGCCACCTCGGCGTGGACGAGTACGTGCGGTGGTCGGGGGCGTTGATGAACCTGCCCCCGGCCGACGCACGGGTCGTCCACGCGCGGCTCGACCACGACGGTGACGGTCTGGTCGGCACCGAGGACCTGCTGGCCGCGATCAGGGCGTACTACTTCTCGGAGGACGTGGACGGTCCTGGCGCGTGGCTGTTCGGCCCGCTGGACTGAATCAGCGCCGGGTAAGCGGTGCGTGCGACCCTACCCGGCATGAACCGTACGGCGGGGATCGTGCTGGCGACGCTCATGGGCGTCGCGTTGCTGGCGATCGTCGGCATCTCCGTGACCCTGATCGTGATCGCCTCCACCACGGACGAGCCCGAGCCCGACGCGTTCTGCCCGGCCGACCTGGGCGGCCCGGTGCTGGAGTCGTCGCGGTTGGACGGTCACACCGAGCCGCTCGCCCCGTCAGGTCCGCGTCCGACGATCCTCGTCACCGACGGCATCGACGCCTCCTACCAGTTCAAGCTGCAGCAGGTGCCGCAGTGGGAGTACCAGGACAAGGCGCAGCTGGTGGTGTGCGAGTACACGCACTCGTTGCTGTCCAACGCCACCAGCTGCCCCGACGAGTCCGGGAAGCTCGGCCCCATCCCGGTCTACCGCACCACCTCCACCTTCGTGGTCTACGAAGCGGCGACCGAGAAACCGCTGGGCCAGTTCGACCTTCCCGGCACGCAGTACACCTGCCCATCGGTGATCAGGTACGAGATCGGGCACGAGGACGAGGTGAAGGTCGTCGCGCACACCGACCCGCGTCAGGTGGTCGCTCAGCTCCGCCCGTACGTCGAGCCTGCGTAGAACTCGAAGTCCGCGCGGGCCCTGGCGTCCGCCGGCATTGGCAGGCTGATCCTTCCGTTGTCCACCAGGCGTTTCACGGCAGGACGGTTCAGGTTGAAGCCCCGGGAGAGCAGCTGCTCGACCCGGATCGGAGCAGGCAGCTCGAACCGGACGAGCACCTCCAGCCGTTCGGTGGCCTTCTCGATCTCGTAGAACGGCAGGTCCGTCTCCAGTTCCCACGTGCCGGTCCAGTCGAGCTTGCGCTGGGCGTGGACGAGCTCGCGCACGATCGCCGGGTCGTTGTCCTCGAACCGGACCAGTCGGTCGTGGTCGAGCGCGGAGACGTGAACCCGTTCGTGCACAGGGACTTTCGACGTGCGGTCGCACCGCTCGCAGCCGATCAGCAGCCAGACGTCGAGCTGCTTGCCGTTGGCGTTGACGCGGATCTTGCCCGTGGCGTGGTGCCGCGAGTGCCCGCAGGAGACGCAGGTCTTGACGATGGCCGGGAGTCCGAGCTCGCGGACGGCCCAGAGCGACTTGTTTTCGGCATGACGAAGAGAGCTCATGTGATTCGGTGATTCCCCAGGAGTCAGTGGGTGTGCGGAAAAACCCGCACCGTCCACACGGGTGCGGGTCAGCTGCTCACTGGGTCAGGACCACATGGGCGTCACAATGGCCAACCGCCGGGTTGGCGCGCAACGCATTTTCCGGCGGTGACCTGGCCTTCAACGTTCTTGCAACGCTCGTCGGACAGTGTGGTGGCACGACGAAGGGGGAAGAACGTGAAGAAACTGCTCGTGACCGCGGTGTCCGGCGCGCTCGCGCTGACTCTCGCGCCCACGGCTGAGGCCCAGGCCGCGGGGTCTTGCCTCGTCACCAGGGACAGCACCACCTACTACGCCGACTCCGGAGCGCGCGGGGCGCTCGGCAGGGTCAACGCCGGACAGGGTTTCGACGTCGTGTTCGGCAGGTGGGACGGCGCCTACTGGGAGCAGGGCTTCCTGTGGGGTGGCGACGGCCGGGCGGTCTGGATCAACTCGAACCGGCTCAACTGCGACTGAGGTGCTGGAAGCGCTGCTCGATCTCCTTCACCGCGGCGGCCGCGATCTCGGCCGCGGCCGCGCGCGGTGAGGGAGCGTCGACGATCTTCGCGACGAGCTTGCGCATGTTCGTGCCGATCTTCGCGAACGCCGACTCCGCGGTCGCCTCGATGTCGCCGAACAGCGTCCACCACCACCAGGAGTTCGTGGCGGAGTTGGCCACGACGTCCGGGATGATCAGCGCGTCGATGACCTCTTCGGCTTCCTTGGTCACCGGCATGTTGGCTGCTTCGACGATCAGCTTGGCGCGCACGCTCTGAGCGTTATCGGCGTTGATCGCGTAGGAGGTGGCCGCGGGCACCAGCACGTCCGCCTCGACGTCGAGCCACTTGTCGCGGTCGAGCTGGACGTCGGTCGCGCGGAGTTTCGCCCGGTCGATGCCGCCGTGCGAATCCCGGGACAGCAAAAGGGTTTCCACGTCGAGCCCGGCAGGGTTGGCTACTACCCCGTGGACATCAGCGAGCCCGACGATCTTGACGCCCGCTTTCGCGAGGTAACGGGCCGTGGCGCCGCCCATCGAGCCGAAGCCCTGGATCATCGCGGTGGGGTTCTGGAGGTTCAGGCGCTCGATGCCGGCCAGCGCGGCCTCCGCGACGCCGTAGCCGCCGACGAGCTCGTCCAGGCTGACGCCGTCGACGTCGACCGCGAAGGCGTCCGCGAGCCGTTGGCGGGCCTTCTGCTCGTCGTCCAGCAGCGGGTAGACGGCCTGGATCGACGACTGCAGGCCGATCTTCTCGATGGCGGTGTCGATCGTGGACTGCCGGAGCCCGAGGTCCTCCCCCATCGTCCAGAACCGCTCGATGTACGGCGACATGGCGAACAGGTACGCCGTGAGCACCTCTTCGGCGCGAGGGTCGTAGGGGTCGAAGTCGATGCCGCCCTTGGCACCGCCGAGCGGCACGTAGCGCGCCTCGGGGTCGTAGTTGAGGGCTTCCTTGGCGGTCATCCCCTCTGCCAGTCCGCGCACCTCGTCGAGGGTGCAGCCGGCCCGCATCCTGAGCCCGCCGCTGCTGACACCGCGCACGAGTCGATCAATGACGAGGTAGCCGCGCGCGTTGGTGGCCGGATCGGTCCAGGTGACCTGGAGATAACTCATCGCCTACACCCCTTGACTTCAGCGTATGACCGCGGTCACATGGTCCACCTTGATAACTGACTGACGACTCAGTTAACCATCTGGAGGGCCCGTGAGCGAGGTACAGCCTCTCAGCGGCAACTGGCTCAGCGAACGAACACACCTGCGCAAGTCACTCCGCCGGGTGGACGTGACGTTCTACCTGCTCTGCACCCTCGTCGGCCTGGACACGATCGGCAGCGTCGCCGCCAACGGGCCCCAGGGCCTCGTCTGGATGGTGATCCTGGCGGTGGTGTTCTTCCTGCCGTACGGGTTCCTGACCACCGAGCTGGGCACCGCGTTCCCGATCGAGGGCGGGCCCTACGTGTGGACCAAGCTCGCGTTCGGCCGGATGGCGGCCGGCGTGAACCAGGTCCTGTACTGGCTGTCCAACCCGCTGTGGATGGGCGGCACGCTGGCGATCATCGCGGTGACCACGTTCGAGAAGTTCTTCCTGGAACTGGGGATGGTCGGCAAGCACGTCGCGGGGCTCGCGTTCATCTGGATCGGCGTGCTCGCGGTGGCCACGTCGTTGCGGATCGGCAAGTGGGTGCCCATCGCGGGTGCGATCGCGCGGATCGTGCTGCTGGGCTTCTTCACGATCTCGGTCGTCGTCTACGCGGTGAAGAACGGCGTGCAACCGTTGTCCGGCGGGGACTTCGTGCCGACGTGGGCCGGGTTCGTGGCGCTGGTGCCCGTGCTGATCTTCAACTACGTGGGGTTCGAGCTGCCCTCGGCCGCGACGGAGGAGATGACGGAGCCGCAGAAGACCGTGCCGTTCGCGATCCTGCGGGCGGGCATCGCGTCGTTCCTGCTCTACGGCGGGCCGATTCTCGGGATTCTGCTGGTGGTGCCGGCTGAGCGCATTCAGGGGCTGGGCGGGTTCATCGACGCCGCCAAGCAGGTGCTGACCGTGTACGGCGGCTCGGTCGCGCCTGATGGCACCGTGACTCTGACCGGCGCCGGCGCGGTGCTGGGAACTGTGTGCGCGGCCGGGTTGATCATCGGCGTGCTGACGTCCGGTGTCTCGTGGGCGATCGGCGCGCACCGGGCGCAGGCGGTGGCGTGTGCCGACGGCGCCGGACCTGCTTATCTGGGACGGCTTTCCGCTCGTCACGGCACGCCGCTGCGGGTGAACGTCCTTTCCGGACTGCTGGCTTCCGTCGTGCTGGTGACGGCGTTGAACCTGACGGGCGGCAACTCCGAGAAGTACTTCACCGCCGGGCTCGCGCTGGTGATCTCGACGACGTTCATCAGCTACCTGCTGACGTTCCCGTCGATGCTCGTGCTGAGGCGTCGTCTCCCCGATGCTCCGCGACCGTTCCGCGCGCCTTTCGCCGTGCTGACAACGGTTCTGACGACCGGGCTGGTGGCGTTCACCGTGGTCGTGCTGATCTGGCCGCTGGAGCTGCCTTCGGCGTTCGCGGGTGAGCGGACCGCTTACACGTTGTCGCAGGTCGTTCCGTTGCTGATCGTGGTCGGCATTGGTTTCCTGTTCTACGCGCTGGGTGCTCCCACGCGGGCGCTGGACCGGGAACTGCGACAGGACTTCATTTCGACGACATCTGCATGAGGAACTCCGCGTTGCTCCGGGTCTTGCGCAGTCCTTCGAGAAGCACGTCGATCTCGCGGTCCGCCATGGCCCGGCGCATCGTGTCCGTGATGGCGAGCTCCTGCGGGGAGACCAGCAGTTCCGCCTTGCGGGTGCTGGACTGGTGCAGGTCGATCGCCGGGTAGACGCGCTTCTGGGCTGCCTTGCGGTCGAGCTTCAGCTCGGCGTTGCCGGTGCTCTTGAGCTCTTCGAAGATCACCGTGTCGGCCAGCGAGCCGGTCTCGACGAGCGCGGTGGCGAAGATGGTGAGGCTGCCGCCTTCCTCGATGTTGCGGGCGGCGCCGAGGAACTGCTTCGGCGGCGTGAGCGCGCTGGAGTCGATGCCACCGCTGAGGATGCGGCCGCCGTTGGGTGCCGCGAGGTTGTAGGCACGGCCGAGGCGCGTGAGCGAGTCGAGCAGGATCACGACGTCCTGACCGTCCTCGACGAGCCGCTTCGCCCGTTCCACGGCCAGTTCGGCGACCCGGACGTGCTCCCTGGGGTGCTCGTCGAACGTCGAGGTGAACATCTCGCCCGGGATCGTGGCGCGCATGTCCGTCACCTCCTCCGGCCGTTCGCCGACGAGCGTGACGATCAGGTGGACTTCGGGGTTGTTCTTGGCGATCGCCTGCGCGATCTGCTGCAGCACGATGGTCTTGCCGGCCTTGGGCGGCGCCACGATGAGCGCGCGCTGGCCCTTGCCGACGGGCATGACCAGGTCGATCGTGCGGCTGGTCAGCTCGTCGGGGTCGTGCTCGAGCCGCAGCCTCTCGTTGGGGTAGAGCGGCGTCAGGTCCGCGAACCTGGGCCTTTTGTGCGGCTTGCGCCCGTTGACGGTGTCGACGCTGACCAGCTTGTCCTCGTGGGCTTCGCCCGAGATCTGGTCACCTCGCCGCAGATCATGTTGCTTGACGAGGTTTTGCGGTACGACTGGACCGTCGACGAGGAAGGCCTTGTTGTTTCGGATGTCGAGAACACCGATGTGCATGGTGTCCGTCCTTTCGGGAGTGTGTGAGAAGTGTTGGTGGTGGGGATCGACTTCGGCACCCTGTCGGCGCGGGCCGTGGTGGTCCGCGTCTCGGACGGGGCCGAGCTGGGCAGCGCTGCCGTGGACTACGCGCACGGCGTGCTGGAACCCGAGCCGCAGTGGGCGCTCCAGGTGCCCTCGGACTACCTGGATGCCTTGCGAGCAGTGCCTTTGGCGTTGCGCGAGGCCGGTGCGTCCCCCTCGGACGTCATCGGCATCGGCACCGACTTCACCGCCAGCACCGTGCTTCCGGTGCTGGAGGACGGCACACCGCTGTCGTCGGTCTCGTCCTCTCCGCACGCGCTGGCGAAACTCTGGCGCCACCACGCGGCTTCTTCGCAGGCCACGCGCTTCAACGCCGTTTTCGCCGCAGAGCAGTGGATGGAGAGGTATGGAGGACTGACTTCAGCGGAGTGGGAGTTCCCCAAAGCGCTGCAGGTGCTCGAAGAGGCACCTGATGTCTACGCCCAGATGAGATACTGGGTGGAAGCCGCTGACTGGATCGTCTGGCAGCTGACCGGAACCCATGTGCGCAACGCGTGCACCGCCGGTTACAAGGGACTGTACCAGTCCGGCTACCCCGCGCCAGCCCTTTTGGCCTCTTTGCACCCGGATTTCGGTTCCTTCGCAGCTCAGAAGCTCGACGCGCCGATCGTGCCGTTGGGCACACGGGTCGGCGGCCTGTCCGCTGCCGGCGCCGCTTTGACAGGACTTCGGGAGGGAACTCCGGTCGCCTGCGGGGTGATCGACGCGCACGCCACCGTTGCGGCTGCTGGAGCTGCTTCGCCCGGCCAGTTGGTGGCTGTGATGGGCACGTCGACCTGCCACATGATGGTGGGCTCGTCGTTGCGTCCCGTACCAGGCATGTGCGGCGTGGTGGACGGTGGCATCGTGCCCGGCCACTGGGGCTACGAAGCGGGCCAGAGCGGCGCCGGTTCGATCCTCGCCTGGTACGTGGAACACCAGGTGCCCGCTTCTTATTCCTCTCTCGCGGCTGAGCAGGGCATCTCCGTCCACACGCTGCTCTCCCGGCTCGGCGACGGCCGCCCGGTCGGCTCGCACGGGCTGATCGCGTTGGACTGGCACGACGGCAACCGCTCCCTGCTGGTCGACCACGCGCTGTCCGGTCTCGTGCTGGGCCAGACCCTCGCCACCCGCGCCGAGGACATCTACCGCGCGCTCATGGAGGCCACGGCGTTCGGCACGCGCACGATCGTCACGGCGTTCCGCGACGCGGGCCTGCCGGTCGAGTCGTTCGTGGCGGCGGGCGGCCTCACGCAGAACCCCGTGCTCATGCAGATCTACGCCGACGTCCTGGGCATGCCGGTGTCCCTGATCGGCTCCTCGGAAGGCGCCGCCCTGGGTGCCGCGATCCACGGCGCCGTCGCCGCCGGCGCACACCCATCGATCCCGGATGCTTCCGTCGCAATGGGTTCAGTACGCCGCGACGTCTACATTCCAGATGCTGCAAGGGTTTCCGACTACACCCGCCTCTACGCCGAGTACGTGATGCTGCACGACCACTTCGGCCGCGGCGGCAACTCCGTCATGCACCGCCTGCGCTCCTTCAACACTTCTTCCACTGCAGGCGATACGTCGTGCTGACGCTGGAGTCCGTCGAGTCCATCGTCATGAAGCTGACGGTCCGCTTGCCGGTGACCTTGAGCTCGGTCTCGATGCTCAACGGCTTCTTGTCCTTGCACGGCCCATGAGCCACCGAGTCAGGTTTGTCCGTCACCTGCCAGTTGTCACTCATCGGCCCCTGATAGGTGTGCATGCTGTGCCGCGTGGGAAACCCCGGGAAGTGGTAGCTGTTGCGCGCGGTGCCTTTGGCGCCCTGCTCCAGGCTGGCGAACCCGCGGTAGTCCGTGGCCGCGATCCCGTACGCATACCCGTCCGCGTGGTTGAGCCTGAGCTCGATCGTGCAGCTCTTCTTGGCCTCGCTTCCCTTGGCCTGCACCAAGAAGTCGCTGTAGGTCACCGTGAACGCCTCGTTGTCCTCCGACATCGCCACGTTCGTCGTCCCTTGCGGACAACCCGTGCCGCTCACACTCACCACCTCAACGGTGACCGGTCCAGGTGGAACCACCGCCACAGCCACCAACGCCATCGCCGCCGCCAGCATCGAGGCCTCCTCACATCCGTTGCAGGAGAACCTATCGAGCCCCGCAATCACGCGAACGGCTCAGCGACCGCGCATCTGCAGGACCAACGCACGAGCGTCCTCCCGCATGACCTCGCTCCACCTGGCGAGGTCGCGCGCACATCGCATCCGGAACACCGGACTCAGGCGCCGGCCAGGTCGCCCACCACGTGGATGACGGTGGGGCGGTCGGCGGTGAAGGCCTTGCGCAGGGCCGTGGCGAACTTGTCCTCGTCGTCCACGGTCAGACCGTGGCAGTTGAGGCCCTTGGCGACCTTGGCGAAGTCGACGCCCGGGAGGTGCACGCCGTGCACGGGGTCGCTGCGGTCGGCCATCTCGCGGCGGATCTCGCCGTAGCCGCCGTTGTCGGCGATGATCACGGGCAGCGGCAGGCGTTCCTGCGCCGCGGTGGCGAGTTCGGGGAGGGTGAACATCACGCCGCCGTCGCCGTGCAGGGCGACGACCTGGCGGTCCGGGGCGCCCATCTTGGCGCCGATGGCCGCTGGCAGGCCGTAGCCGAGGGTGCCGAAGCCCGTCGGGTACAGGAAGCCGGCCGGGGCTTCGAGGGACAGGTTGGACAAAGTGCCGTAGTAGCAGGCCATTGCGCTGTCGGCGGCGACGATGGCGCCTGGGGACAGGACTTCCTGCATGGCCTCGATCAGCGGAAGCCAAGGGGCGCCTTGGGTTCGGGCGTGTTTGCGGAAGAGTCGCTGCCACCGTTCGGCGCGCTTTGCCGCTTCCTCGTTGGCTTTGGCCTTGCCCAGGCGTTGGTTCAACGCCGTCACGGTGGCTTGGGCGTCGCCGACCAGGCGGTAGTCCGGCAGGGCGTTGGTGATCATCTGGGCCGGGTCGACGTCGATGCGGATGAGGTCGCCGGGGAACTTCAGCGGGCCGTTCCAGAGGTCGGTGGAGGCGAGTTCGGTGCCGATGGCGAGGACGACGTCGCATTCGGCGACGAACTCGGCGACCGCCTTGTGGTGCAGGCCCGCTCCGATGGAGAGCTGGTGGCGTTCGGAGAAGGTGCCTTTGCCGTTGGCGGTGGCGACGACCGGGGCGCCGAGGCGTTCGGCCAGGGCGGTGATCTCCTCCGCCGCGCCCTTCGCGCCGCCGCCGATGATCAGGCCGGGGTGGGTGGCGGCGTTGAGGCGGCCTGCCGCTGCGGCGATGGTGACGGCGTCGGCCGGTGGGTGGGCGACGATGACCGGGGCGACCTCGTTGACCTTTTCGAGTGCGTCGATGAGGTCGAGCGGGATCTCCAGGTGGGCCGGGCGGGGGCGGCCGGAGGTCATGTGCGCGAAGGCTTGGGCGACCGCCAGGGGGATTTCGGCGACGCTGTGGACGCGGTTCGAGTAGCCGATGACGGCTTCGAGCGCGGCGCTCAGGTGGCGGGCCTCGTGGAGGGTGCCGTTGCCGCGGCCGGGGTGTCGCAGCGGCATGCCCGGTGAGATGAGCAGGACCGGCACGGAGTCGGAGTACGCCTGGGTCACCGCGGTCATGGCGTTGAGCACGGCCGGGCCGCTCGTGGTGAGGCAGACGCCCGGTTTGCCGGTGACGCGGGCGTAGCCGTCGGCGGCGAAACCGGCGCCCTGCTCGTGGCGGGGCGTGACGTGCTTGACGTCGTGTTCGGCCAGGGCGCGGTAGATGCCGAGGTTGTGGGTGCCGGGGATGCCGAACACCAGCTCGGTGCCGTGCGCGACGAGTGCGCGCACCAGGGCGTCACCCCCGCTGAGGCGAGGAACGGTCATGCTCATGCCACGCGACGTCCGCTCGTGTCGTTCAACGTGTCCCCCGAAGGGATGATCAGCGCGTCGACGGCCAGCACGCCGTCAGGCCCCACGCGCACGGGGTTCAGCTCGATCTCGGCCAAGTCCGGTCTGGCCACGAGCGTCTCGGAGATCTGGGCGATCACCTGCGCCAACGCTGTCAGGTCCACGGGTTGTGCGCCACGCCGGCCTGACAGGAGTGGGGCAGAGACGAGGCGTGCCAGCATGTCCCGCGCTGTGGCGGGGGTCACGGGCGCGAGCTCGATCGCGGTGTCCTTGAACAACTCTGCGTGGATGCCGCCCGCCCCCACGAGAATCACTGGGCCGAACGAGTGATCGCGTTTCGCGCCGATGATCAGCTCGACCGCGTGCTCGCGGGTGTCCATCTCCTCGAGGACGTAGGTGCCGGGCCCGAGCCTCGACTCCATCTCCTCGAACGCCGCGGCCGGGTCGGTGAGGTTGATTTTCACGCCGCCGTGCTCGCTCTTGTGGGCCAGCCAGTCGGCTTTGAGCGCGTACGGCCCGCGCAACGTGGTGGCCACGACCTCGGCCTTGCTCGTGACCGGGTGCGCGTTGGGAAACCGGACGAAGCTCAGCAACTCGCGTGCGGCGAGGTAGCCCGAGCGGTACGGCAGGCTCACGCAGGGGTCCCCTCCGAAGGGGTCCCCTGATTCAATTATCCCAGGCAGCACCGACAATTCCGGGCCGCTCGGGGTGCCGGCGACCGGACGAGAGAGCGCGCCGAGCCGGGCGGCGTCACCGAGCGCAGCCACAGCTCGCTCGATCGTGTGCTGCACGGGCACGCCGCCCGCACGCAACGCACGCACCGCCGCGGAGTCCGCGCACATGCTGTGCACGGTGACCAGAACGCCGGTTTCCCTTGCCAGGGAACAGATCGAGGTGGCGACCGACACCTCGGCGGACTCCAGCGACGGCGTGTCCGCTCCGTAGCTGCCGAAGTACCCGGACAACACGACGGTGTCGACCTCGCCGCCGCGCACCAGAGCCGAGACCGCGCGGGTGTAGTTCTCCATGTCCTGCTCCCCCGCGCCGGCGAGGTCGATCGGGTTCCGCCCGGAAACGAGCGCGGGCACCGAAAGTCCGGCAGCCACCGCGAGGTCCGCCGCGATCGCACCCTGCCCGCCCGAGTCGGAGATGATCCCGACCCGGCCCCCGCGCGGAATCCCCGACTTGAGCACCGCGGCGAGGTCCACGAGTGCGGCGGGCGTCGAAACCCGCAACGCACCAGCACGACGACAGGCCGCGTCCACAACGTCCAAAGAGGACGTCAAGGCGCCGGTGTGCGACAAAGCGGCTTCCTGGGCGGCGGAGGACGACCCGACCGTGAGCAGAACCACCGGCTTCCCGGCGGCCCGCAACGACGACATCGCCGCGACGATCCCCGGCCCGAAGCTCTCCAGGTACACCCCGACGACCGTGGTCATGTCGTGGGAAACCAAGTCCAGCAACGCTTCCGTCGCCGTCACGTCGGCCTGGTTGCCGACCGACACGAACCGCGACACCCCGAGCCCGGACGAAGCCGCCAGGCCGGCGATCTCCAGCCCGACCTGCCCGCTCTGCGACACCACCCCCAGCGAACCGGGCTGAAACCGCCCCCACGCGAGGTGTAACGACGTCGCCGCGTCGAACACCCCCAGGCAGTTCGGCCCGAGCAGACGCGCCCCGGCCTCCCGAATCCGGCCGATCACCCGCTCGTCGATGCCCGAGGTGATGCCGACGAACCCGCGCACGCCAACAGCCAACGCCTCGTCCACCACCGCGGGCACAACGGCGGCAGGCACGGCCAAGACCACCAGTTCGGGCGCCTCGGCCAGTTCCGACAAAGACCGGACGGTCGGGTGCGAGAGAACCGAACCACCACTGCGGTTGACGAGGTGCACGGCCCGGCGATCAAGGCCGGCCAACGCACCGCGCGCCAGCCAGTGACCCCATTTGGCGGGATCGTCGCTGGCACCCACAACCGCGACGGACGCGGGGTCGGAGAAGATCATCTCGCACCGAGGCCGCGGGAGATGATGAGGCGCTGGATGTCCGAGGTGCCTTCCTCGATCTCCTCCAGCTTGGCGTCGCGCATCCACCGCTCGACCGGGTACTCGCGCGAGTAGCCGTAGCCACCCAGCGTCTGCACCGCCGCGTGCGTGCACCACATGGCGTTCTCGGAGCCGACGAGCTTCGCCATCGCGGACTCCTGCGCCACCGCGTGCCCCGCGTCGTACAGGGACGCCGCGCGCACGGTCAGCAGGTGCGACGTGTCGACGCGGGTGGCCATGTCCGCGAGCCGGAACGCCACCGCCTGGTGCTGGATGATCGGCACGCCGAACTGCTCCCGTTCGCGCGCGTAGTCGGTGGCGAAGTCCAAGGCAGCCCTGGACAACCCCGTGGTGGCAGCGCCGATGAGGATGCGCGACGCGTCGAACGTGCGCATCAGCCCGGCGAACCCCTGACCTTCGTCGCCGAGCCGGTTCTCGACCGGCACCCGCACGTCGTCGAGGAACACCTCGGCGTTGACGATCGCCCGCTGACCCATCTTCTGGAACGGCGGCCCAACGGTGAGCCCGGCCGTTTCCCGAGGCACGACGAACGCGGTCACCCCACGAGACCGCTTCGACGCATCTACGGTCGCGAAGATCACGAACGTCGAGGCGTACGGGGCGTTGGAGATCCAGGTCTTCTGTCCGTTGAGGACGTACTCGGAGCCTTCCCGCCGCGCCGACGTCTGGATGCTCGCGGCGTCCGACCCGCTGCCGGGCTCGGTCACCGCCACAGCAGTGAGCGGAGGCTCCGAGGTCCCGAGTGGACTGAGGAAGCGTTCCTGCTGCTCAGGCGTGCCGAGGTGCTCGATCGGCGCGCTGAAGAAGCCGTTGGACGTGATCAGGTTGCCGATGCCGATGTCGCCGTGGCACAGCTCCTGCTGGACGAGCACCTGGGTGAGCAGGTCGGTGACGCCACCGCCGCCGAACTTCTCCGGGATCATGAAGCTGGTCAGCCCGAGCCGCGACGCCTTCTCCCACACGTCGAGCGGCGACTCGGTGTCGGCCTCGTCGACGGCGCGCCCCCGCGGGCGGATCTCCCTGGCGGCGAACTCGCGGGCCAGCTCGACGAACTGCTCCTGTTCGGCCGTGAGCCGCAGGCCGTCCCTGACGGTCCGCCCCATCTCGCACTCCTAAATTGACTGACGAATCAGTTATTCACGATCCACGGGGCAGCCTAGTTGTGTCAAGACGCATCAGGAGGTGCGCGAACGGGTGATCCCGGAGGGGTATTTTGAGCGCCGTGGAGGTAGTGATCACCTGCGTCGAGACGACCGGTGCCGAGGTGCGGCTGCACGACTGCATGGCGTTCGACCAGGACATCACGACGATGTCGGTGGAGCTGCGCGCGAACGGCGTCGAAGCACGCCGCGGCGTCGAACTGCTGGACCACGACGGGCTCGCGCGGTTCTTCGAACGACTCGCGGCGGACTACCTCGGCTGGGACGGCGAACGGACGTGGCGGTCGTACGACGAGGAGTTCGCGGTCGCGGCGCGCTTCCACTCACGTGGACGGGTCGAGCTGCGCTGGAGCCTCGCGGACAAGGTGAACCACGCGTGGTCGGCGAACATCACGACGTGGATCCACGCGGGAGAGGACATGCTCGGCCTCGCGGGCGGGTTGCGCGCGCTGTTCGACGCACGCTGACTCAGGTGGACTCGATGCCTCGCACGAACAAACCCGGCGTCTCGGAGGCCGGCTTCTCCCACCGCGTCGCGTAGTGGTCGAGGAAGATCTGCCCGACCAGCTCGCCCCGCGTCCGCACACCGGTCTTGTCGAAAATGGACTTTAGGTGGTCCTGCACGGTGTACGGCGACATCGAGAGCGCCTTGGAGATCTCCTTGGTCGGCCGTCCCTGGATGCACTGCATCGCCACGCACGCCTCGCGCTCGGTCAGCCCGTACGCCAGCGCCACGACGGGCGCGACGTCCTGCGGCGTGGCGGGGTGGATGATCACCGCGGTCCGCCCGCCGGGACCGAGCCGGGTGCCGTAGAGCAGCAGCCACGTCCCGGCGCGCGTGCGGACGCGGACGCGGGCGGCCAGCTCCAGCGGGTCGGTGCCGGGCGGGATGGCCCTGGCGCGGGCGGCGATCGACTGCACGATCTTCGACTCGCTCGGGTGCTCCGGCGGCGGGTCCTCGACCATCTCGGCGATCCACCGTTCCGCCGCCGCCGAGGTCGACTCGGGCTCTCCCTCTTCACCGAACACCACGACACCCGGCCCCCAGTCCACCCGTTGCCCGGTGATCTGCACCGCGATCGTGCGCCGCAGGCCGGTGGCGATGGACGAGGCGAGCGACGACAGCGCCGCCACGTCCGCCTCGGTGAACCACGGCCGGTCCGCGTGCCGCAGGAACCCCGCCGCACCCCAGTAGACGCCGTCGGCCAGGAACGAGACGCGCAGCTCGTCGCCGAAGCCGTAGCCCTCCTGCGAGCGGTGCCGGACCGACCGGCTGAGGTCGCCGTGGGTGTCGATGCTGGTCGCGCCCGCGATCCGGCCGCTGTTGGCGAGGAACGACCACTTGTTCACGTCGTCGATCACGTACTCGTGATGCGCGAGCCACGAACCCGAGCAGGCGATGTCGCGGTTCACCGTGCCGGTGAACAGGATCGTGCCCGGATCGACGGTGTGCCAGCAGCAGGCGTCGAACGGGATCACCGGCCGGATCGCCTCCGCGACGTCCGTGGTGAAGTCGACCCAGCCCACCCGGCTCGCGTCGATCCGCGCGATGTCCGCACGCAGTCGTGGTACCAGCGTCACTTCATGGAGGCTACGCCCGGCACCCAGCGGCCACACTCCCAGAAATCTGGTCCCCTCCGGCCGCGATCACCCAGCGTTCTGGGATGGTGGGCGCCGTCTCGAACCCCGCACGCTCGTACCATGACAACCACATCAGACGTGACCCCGGAGCAGATCTTCCGGCTCGCCCAGGGGTTCATGGCCAGCAAGCACCTGTTCGCCGCCAACGAGCTCGGCCTGTTCGAGGCGCTCGGCGAAGGGCCCGCCACCCTCGCGGGTCTGGCCGCCCGCACCGGCCTGCCGCCGCGGACGGCCCGCATCAGCGCGGACGCGATGGTGGCGCTCGGACTGCTGGAACGGCACGGCGACCAGTACGCGAACACACCGATCGCGGCGACGTTCCTGTCCGGCGCCACGCCCGCGGACTTCCGGCCGCTGCTGAGGTTCTGGGACAAGGTCAGCTACGCCACGTGGACCGACCTCGCCGGAGCACTCGGCCGCGGCAAGCCCGCACACGAGGTCTTCGAGCTCGACGACGAGCTCGTACCGGTGGTGTCCGCGGGCATCGAAGCCGCCACCGCCGGCGCCTGTCACGCGCTCCCGCACGTGGCCGGGCTGCCCGCGGGCAGCCGGGTGCTGGACATCGGCGGCGGCACCGGGTCGTGGTCCGTCGCGCTGACGGAGGCGGATCCGTCGCTCACCGCGACTGTGTTCGAGCTGCCCGAGGTGGCGGCGGTCGCCGGCGAACGGCTGAATTCGCCCCGCATCACCGTGCACACCGGTGACCTGCTGACCGACGAGCTTCCGGCAGGCCACAACGTCTTCCTGCTGGCGAACGTCGTCCACTACTTCACCCCCGGCACCAACCAGGCGATCCTGCGCAAGATCCGCGCCGCCGCCGAGCCAGGAGCACGCCTGCTCGTCGCGGACTTCTGGACCGACCCGACCCACACCCAGCCGTTGGCCGCGGCGCTGATGGCCGGGGAGTTCGCGGTCCACGTCAACGACGGCGACGTCTACAGCGTCGAGGAAGGCGCCGCGTGGCTCGGTGAGTGCGGCTGGAGTTTCGGCGGGCACCTGCCGCTGGCCGGACCGATCAGCCTGGTCACGGCGGAAGCGGTCTGACCCCGGTCAGAACCGGCGCAGTGCCGCGCCGACGATCTCCAGTGCCTCCTGCGGCGTGAGGCCCAGTTCGGCCGACATCGACGCGTACTGGGCCGCCGCCGCACGGATGCGCTCGCGGTTGTTGTCGCCGTTCGCGCTCACCACGGTGCCCGCGCGGCCTCGCGTTTCGACGAGGCCGGCCTCCTCCAGCTCGCGGTAGGCGCGGGCGACCGTGTTGACCGCCAGACCCAGGTCTTTCGCCAATGCGCGCACCGTAGGCAGTTTGGCGCCCACCGGCAGTTCTCGGTTCGAGATGGCGTGGGCGTAGTGCACCCGCACCTGCTCGTACGGAGGTGTGTCCCCGTGGTGGTCGATCTTCACTGCGCCCCGCCCCTCCCGGCATGTAACTACCTCTGTGTTGACCAACGGAGGAACGGGGCTGAGGTTGCGGTCAATTCAGCGAAGATTGGTCTGGTCCGCACCCATCCGCACGTAGAGCTCGCGCCAGCCCTGGTCAGCGGCCGAGGCTGCTTTGCCGTCGCAGTAGGGCTTTGTGCCGTTCGTGGTGTAGTAGCGGAGGATGGATAACGAGACGACGGTGTCCCAATTACCCTCGTCGAAGTACTCCTCCCCCGGCTGCTGCTCCTGGTGCTTCAGGCACGAGATGTCGGACTGCTGTTCGTCGTCGAACTGGGCGGTGGCGGTGCCTTGCGAGGTGCACGCCGCCAGCGCGAGGACCGACAGCACGATGAGCTTCTTCATGATCTCTCCAATCGAACTAACCGGCCAGCGCACGCGTGGCCAGACCGACTCCGACGAGCAGCACCAGCGCCGCGGTGCCCAGCGGCGTGAAGTCCGCGTACTTGCGGAACCGGGCGAAGCGGTGCCCGAAGCGATCCCGCAGCGACACCAGCAGCAACCCCGCGGCGGTCAACGTCGCCGCCATCCCCAGCCCGTAGGCGAGCACCAGGATCACGCCGAACCAGGTGCGCCCCAGTGCGATCGCGCCCAGCAGGACGACCAGGGCGGACGGGGACGGCACCAGGCCGCCCGCCACGCCCATTCCGACGAGCCCCGCCCGGCGGTGCCCATGGCCATGTCCGTGACCATGTCCGTGGCCGTGCCGCTCACGACCACGGGACCGCACCGCCGAGCGGAGCAGCACCCCTCCGATCACCGCGACCAGCAGACCGCTCGCCACGCCGAGCCAGCGCAGAACTGACTCGCCGGCGATCACGCTGGACACGCTGAGCAGCAGCCCCAGCACCAAAACCCCCGCCGTGTGGGTGATGGTCACCGTGGCCCCGACGAGGAGTGCGTCGCGGCGGGTACCCCTCGAACCCGCCAGATAGGCGGCCATCACGGTCTTGCCGTGGCCGGGCAACGCCGCGTGCGACGCGCCCAGCACCAGAGACAGCAGAACCGCGCCTATCCCGACCACCGGGGTGAGATCACCCACCAGTCCGACGGCCGCCTTCGTGGCTTCTCCCAACGCACCGGGCGCGACAACAGTGCCTTCGCCCGGTTGCGCGACGAACCGGACCGCCCGCACGTCGAGAGGCGACGACAGCAGGTCGGACGGGTAGTTCCGCAGCTCGTTCGTGATCGACTCGGCCGGTGCACCCGACACCGCGACGTCCACGCCGGCGACGGTGATCTCGCGCCAGCCCGGCTTGTCCTTCAGGTACGAGTCGCTGAACGTCACCTCGACCTCGCCGCGCACCGGGAGCAGAGCCGTGTACTCGCAGGTCAGGCGCATGGTGGGCAGGCCGGCCTCACCGGGCGGGCGCACGACGTCGGCGTCGTGCACCTCGAACCGCAGCTCCTGCTCATCGGCCATGGCGTTCAACGACTTCGCGCGTTCGGCACACCGCTTCCGGGCGTCGACGAAATCGCGATCCTGCAGAGTCGGGATCTCCGCACTGTCCACAACGGACCGCAGCTCGACCCGGTCGGGGAACACCCGCAGCCCGTCGTAGTGGTTCACGCTGAGATTGCTCAACGGGTGCGCCTGCGCGACGCCGCCCATCAGCAGCATCCCGAACACCACCAGCAAGAAGACCCTCATCGCAGACTCCCCAGAATCGCCTCGCGGTGCCGCAGAACCTCCGGGTCGCGCCAGCCCAGCGCGACCGCCTTGTCCGAGTACGGCAGGGCTTCCGCCGAGCGCTTGCCGGCCTGCAACGCCCACGCCATCGCGTCGGCGGTGAAGACGCTCTGCCGCTTCGCCCACTCCTTCTCGGCGAACCGCAACGCCTCCGCGGGATCCCCGTGGTCCGCAGCGATCAGAGCCGCGGTCAGGTCGTCTCCGCCCAGCAGACGAAGCTGCTGCAACGCGAGGTCGTACTGCTGCCGCGCTTCGGCGGGTCTCCCGGCCTTGTCCAGAGCCCGGCCGTACTTCACCAGGTAGTCCGGCGACGGCACCTTCGCCACGAGCCCGCCGTAGACCTGAAGCGCCTCGTCGTTGGTCCGGCCCTTCAGCTCGTCCAGGTGGAAGCGGCAGAAGTCCTTCTCCTCCTCCGAAGATGCCGACTCCAGCGCCCGGTTCAACGCCTCCCGGGCGTCGTCCAGCCGGCCGTGCAGCTCGAAGTGGTAGGCAGCGCGGGTGAACGACGCGACACCCGGCCGCAGATCCAGCATGCGTTGCAGCGCAACAGAAGCACCGGAGTCGTCACCGAGCTGGGTCAGCGCGTCGACGAGCACGCCCTGAGCCTGCGCGTTGTCCGGAAGAGCCGAAACCGCGCGCTGGCCCCAGTCGCGGGCCACCGAAAACTCGTGTCGAGCGTTGGCGAGCGCTCCACGGCCGATGAACGCCTCACCGTTGCCCTCGGGCTTGAGCCGCAACGACTCGGTCAACGCACGCTCGGCTCGTGAGTAGTGCTGCGGATCGAAGGTTACGCGGGCCAGTTCGACGTGCGTGGCACCGAGCTGGGCCCACGCGGCGGCATCGGCAGGCGTCCGGCGGAGCTTGGCCTGCAACGACTCCGCGTTGCGCTGCAAGGAAGAAGTCTGCGTGGCTGCGGCAGGTGTTGCCGCCTGCGGGGAGGCGCAGGCGGCAACAGCGAGCAAAGCTGCCAGCAGCGGAATGGTTTTCCACATGTCAGGCACCTTCACCTAGCGGGAGTTGACCGCCCTGTTGCTCGGCAGGCCGACGTACGGGAACTTGTCTCCGAAGCGAACGTCGTTGCCGTTCACCCGATCACCCTTCGCCAGAGCCGGCACGAGCTTGCCGGTCAGCGCCGCGCCTTCCACGGCCTGGATCTCGATGTCCACGACGTCGTCGGCGAGCCTGCGGCCGTTCGGGAAGCCCTGCAGGTCACCGCCGAGCACGCCGAGCCGGTTCGGATCCTTCGTCACCGGCGTGGACATGTTGAGCCGCAGCATCTCCGACGGCGCGAACCTCTTCGGGTCCACGTCGGCGTTGTTCAGCTGCGAGTTGAGATCGGCCTTGATCGGGCCGCCCGCCTTCGTGGTGATCCCGGTCAGGAAGATCTCCACCAGGTCGGCCCGCGGTGTCTTCGGCGCTGGGATGCCGTAGATCTGCTGGATCAGCCGCGCCAGTTCCGGGTCGTTCACCCGGTCCAGCAACGCCTGCACCTTCGCGTCGTTGACGGGTTCGAGGCCGTTGAACGCGTCCTTGATGTTCGCGGACGACACGACTTCGTTCACCAGCGGGTTGCCCAGCCGCGACACCTGCACGAACGGACCTTGCGGGGTCGCCTTGCCGGGGTCGAGCTTCAACGTGCGGCGCTCCGTGTCGCTCCACACGCCGATCACCGGGTTGCGCTTCGGGTCGCCCTTGAGCGCCAGCATCGTCTTCGGCACCTGGATCGCGATGGTGTTGACGTTGTAGCCCATCAGCGTGTCCTGGTTGACCTCCTTCAGGTTCCCGCCGTAGAGCAGGTCGAACACCCTGAGGTCGAGGAAGAACGAGTCCTCCGACGGTCCGACGTAGACCTGGCCGCCACCGGGGATCTTGGACGTGGCCTGATCCCGGATCGTCGCGAAGTTCGGGAACGACGCGGGGCCGGTGTTGGACGGCGCCGCTCTTCCGCCCCGCACCAACGAGGTCGTCTTGTTGCCCTCGATGAGTTCGAGGCTGTAGTTCTGCCGGAACAACAGGTTGTCGTCGTTGATCGACGTGACCGGCCCGTTGTTGTAGAGGAAGGTCTTCGCGTTTCCGCGCCGGTCATCGGTGTTGAAGGTGAACCGGAAGGTCTTGTCCGGCACCGCGTCGCCGTCGGCGTCGATGTTGAGGTCGTACCGGGCGTCCGTGGCCCACGGGTAGAAGTTGGGGCCACCGTTGGGTTCCTGCAGCCCGAACCAGTTCGCCACGAGCGTGACGGTGTCGGGTCTGTCAGGGCTGGTGAAGGCGTAGACGTCGGTGTTGTCCACCGCCGGGTCGGCCGCGATCAGTGGTGCCTCGCGGTGGCTGGAGGCCTGCGCCGCCGGTATCGCCGCCGCCGCTGCGACCACGACGGCGGCGATCGCGCCGCGCCGTAATCGCTGTTTGTTGCTGGTTGGCATTGTCCTGCTCCCTTCCCACGGCCGGGGATTCGGAAGCAGGACGCCTGCCGGTTCGAACTTTATTCGGCGGCTTTCGGAGCGACGACCGTGCCGCGAGCACGCGTTACGACGATCGGCGCAGCCAGCACGTCCGCCGCCGAAGGCCCGCGATCGGGCGCCGACCGGCACACCACGCGCGCCTCGAACTCGATCTCACGCGAGCGCTTTCCGATGCGCACCAACGTCGCCGTGGCCTCGACGACGTCACCGGCCTGGATCGGCGCCACGAACTCGACCGAGCTGTACCCCGCGAACAGCCCCTCGTCGGAATCCGTGTGGATCAGCAGCTCGGTGGCGACGTCGCCGAACATGCCGAGCCCATAGGCACCGTCGACCAGGTTGCCGCCGTAGTGCGCGTGCGAGTGCGGCACGTAACGGCGGTGCGTCACCTGAAAACCTTCGACCAAAGCCCCGCTCACGCGGCGACCCCCTTCTTCTCCTGCATCGCGTGCACCAAGTAGCTCGCGACCTCACCCGGAGTGGTACCGCGTGAGAACACCCTGTCCACCCCCAGTTCCCCCGCCATGAGGGGATCGAACCGCGGACCGCCCGCGACGAGCAGCGGCCGCTTGTCCCCCATCGCCTCGCGGAACGCCGCGGACATCTCCTGGGTGTTCAGGATGTGCGCGTCCCGTTGCGTGACGACCTGGGAGATCAGCACCGCGTCGGCCTTCTCCGCGCGGGCGCTGCGCACGAGTTCGGGCACTGAGACCTGCGCGCCGAGGTTCACGACCTTCAGCTCGCGGTAGTACTCCAGGCCCTTCTCGCCCGCGAAGCCCTTGATGTTCAGAATCGCGTCGATACCGACGGTGTGCGCGTCCGTGCCGATGCAGCCGCCGACGACGACCAGCTTGCGCCGCAACACCTTCTTCAGCGTGGTGTTGACTTCGGACGGCGACAGCAGCGGGTACTCCCGCTCGACCACCTTCACCTCGTCCAGGTCCACGAGGTGCTTCACCGAGCCGTAGACGACGAAGAACGTGAAGTCGTCGCCGATGGGGTGCGAGTGGACCACCATCGCGGGGTCCATGCCCATCTTGTTCGCGAGCTGCTGCGCGGCGCCGTCCGCCTTGGGGCCGTAGGGAATCGGCAGCGTGAACGACGTCTGGATCATGCCGTCGCCGGTGGTGTCGCCGTACGGCCTCACGTACCTGCTCATGCTTGGGCCTCCAGCATGTCGCTCGCCGGGTTGAAGTACGCCTCTGCCTTCTCGATGACGCCGTCCGCGCCCTTGCCCTTGTCGGCGGGACGCTTCATCAGTCCGAACGTGCCGTCCGCGATCGCGTTCAGCAGGCCGTCGTCGACGATGCGTTCCAGCAGATCGACGGCCTCGCCCAGAACCTGGTGTGCGCGCTTGACGATCAAGCCGTCCGGTGCCGGGCGGAAGTCCTCGGCGAGGCTGCCCGCCGCGTTCAGCACGTACCGGACGTTCTGCAGGGCGAGGTCGCGGTCCGACAGGAACGGCGTCACGACCGCTTCCGTCATCATGCCGACGAGCAGAATGGACTGTCCTGTCAGGACACCCGCGAGGTTGAAGAACCCGTCCAGCAGATAGCCGTTGAAGACATCGCCGGTCATGTGCTTGGTCGGCGGCATCCACTTCAGCGGCGCGTCCGGGAAGAGTTCCCGTGCCAGCAGGGCGTGCGCGAGTTCGAGGCGGAACGAGTCGGGCACCTTCGGGTTGATCTCGAAGGCGTGACCGAGGCCCAGCAGGTGGTCGGGCAGTCCCGCCTCGTGGGCGAAGTGCTCGTTGAGGAGCTGGCTGACCGTGACCGTGTGCGCGGCGTCGACGGCGTCCGCGGTGGTGAGGTAGTTGTCCTCGCCGGTGTTGATGATGATCCCGGCGCGGGCGTGGACCTGGCGGGAGAAGCGCTGGTCGACGAACGTGCGGATCGGGTTGATGTCGCGGAAGAGGATCCCGTACATCGAGTCGTTCAGCATCATGTCGAGCCGCTGAAGTCCGGCCAGCACAGCGATTTCCGGCATGCACAGGCCGGACGCGTAGTTGGTCAGCCGCACGTACCGGCCGACCTCCTTCGACACGTCGTCGAGCGCGGCCCGCATGATGCGGAAGTTCTCCTGGGTGGCGTACGTGCCCGCGAAGCCGTGGTGCGTGGCGCCTTCCGGCACGTAGTCGAGCAGCGACTGGCCGGTCGACCGGATCACCGCGATGATGTCGGCACCCGCGCGAGCCGCGTTCTGAGCCTGCACGACGTCTTCGTCGATGTCGCCCGTCGCGACGATCAGGTAGATCCACGGCCGCTGTGCCGGGTCGCCCCACTTGGCGACGAGCTTGTCGCGCTGGACCCGGTTGCGGTCAACGGTCTTGAGCCCCTTGGCGACAGCGGACGTGGCTGCCTTCCTGGCGGCCGTCAGCTCCTTGCCGGTGGGGATCCTGAACTGGATCTGGCCCGCCGCGGTGGCCTCCGCGAGTTCGGTGAGGCTGCCGAGGTCGTGCTCCTTCAGCGCCTGGAACGCCGGGAGCACCACACCGTGCTCCAGCCCGCACTGCTCGCGCACGGTGTCGATCACGCGGTTGACCCACGGCACGTCACCGGCGCGGTGGGTGGAGTCCGCGCCGGTGATGCCGGCCAGGCGAAGCGTGGCGCGCTCGACGGCGACGGTGGTGTGCGCCTTCGCGATGGACACCACCGGTTCCGCCGCCCGCGCCGCGAGTTTGCGCGCGGTGGCGACGACCTTGGGGTCGAGGTCGAGCAACGCCATGAAGTCACTTCCTCTCGTGAATTGTCCGGCCGTTCAGGACGGTTCGCACGCAGACGGGCGCCGGACCGGTCAGGTCGGGCAGCCCGGGAACACCAGAACGCGGGTCGGTCGACCAGCGCTGCACGCGTGAGTCACTCGCCGCCACCACGAGGTCGCCCGTCTCCCACACCGCGTAGGTCGCGGGAGCACCAGGCTGCAGCGTGCCGGTCAAGCCGTCGTCCACGCCTGCCGCACGCCAACCACCGCGCGTGTGTGCGGTGAAGGCCGCGCGTGGCGAGATGCCGTGGCCATCGGTCTTGTGGTGGACCGCAGCGCGCACGGCGGCCCACGGGTCGATGGCGGTTACCGGAGTGTCCGAGCCGAACGCCAGCACGACACCCGCGGCAGCGAGACGTGAATAGGGATTCAGCCCCACTCCGCGCTCAGCCCCGAGGCGCTTCACGTACATTCCGGCAGGTCCGCCCCACTCGGCGTCGAAAAGCGGCTGAACTGAGGCGATGACGCCCCACCCGGCCAGTTTCTGAGCCTGCTCCGACGAGACCATCTCGACGTGTTCGAGACGGTGGCGTGCGGAAGCCAGCTCAGGCGTGCCGAGGGCCTTCTCGGCGATCTCGAAGCCCTCGATCACGGCGGCCATGCCCGCGTCGCCGATGACGTGGAAGCCCGCCTGGATGCCCTCTTCGGTGCACTTGATCAGGTGGTCCGCGATCTGCTGAGCGGTCAGGTAGAGCGCGCCGGAGGTCTCAGCGTCGGCATAGGGCGACGTGAGAGCGGCCGTGCGGGAGCCGAGGGCGCCGTCGACGAAGTGGTCACCCGCGAGGCCGCGCACGGCAACGGACGGCTTTTCGTGCGAGCCCCAGTAGGCGACGACCTCAGGGCCTTCGGTGTGCTGGAGCAGTTCGCGCAGGTCGTCCTCGCCGGAGATGTCCGGCCCGGCGCACTCGTGCACCGACGCGATCCCCATCGACGCGGCGTGGCGCAGGAACGTGAGCTGCGCGGCCTGGCGCTGTTCGGACGTGATCGCGGCGCGCGCCACACGACGCACGACGTGATGCGCGGCGCGAGAGAGCGGACCGTCGTCCGAGAAACCATCAGCCGTGCGCGCGTCGCCGGTGATCAGGTTCGAGGACACGAGCGCCGAGTGCACGTCGATGCGCGACAGGTAGACCGTCTTGCCCTGCGCGGCCTCGTCGATCTCCGCGCGCGTCGGCGGCCGGTTCTCCTGCCATCGCGTCTCGTCCCAGCCGTGGCCCCAGACCATCGGACCCTCGGCGTCGCGCACGAGCTCCAGCAGTTCGGAGACCGACGACGTGCGGGTCAGGTCGAGGCCGGTCAGCAGCAGACCGGCCGAGGTGGCGTGCACGTGGGCGTCGACGAACGCGGGCGCGACGAACGCACCGTGCAGCTCGATGACCTCGGCGTCGGGGTGCAGCGCGCGGCCCACCGAGTCCTGGCCGATCCACACGATGACGCCGTCCGTGACGGCCATGGCCGTCGCATCCGGTGCGTAGATGCGTCCGCCGACCAAAAGTTGCGTACTCACGTCACGCAGTCTGCCGTTGCTCGAACAACGCGCGCACACCCGGCTGGGTCCGGACCAGGTCCAGCGCGAACGCGGCGTGACCAGGCACATACCCGTTGCCGACCAGCATCTCGACGTCCGCCGCCAGACCCTCGGCACCCAGGGCAGCCGCGCTGAACGAGGTGGCCATGGAGAAGAAGATCACGGTGCCGCCGTCCGCCGTCGCGAGGATGGCGCCGTGCTCGCACCCCGGCACGTCCACACACACGACCGTGACATCAACCTGCTTGCCCACCGCTTCGGCCACGGCGACGGGGTTCCGTGCGTCCGCGATGACAACCTCGTCGGCGAGGCCCGCTTCACGGACTGACGCAGCCTCACGCTCCGTTGGCACCAACGCGACGAGGCGCGACGCACCGGCCTGGCGCGCGGCCGCGAGAGAGAGCGAACCGGACTTGCCGCCACCGCCGAGCACCAGCACGGACCCGCCGGGGTGCTTGCGGACCACCCGGTCGGTCAACGCCGGCGCACCGCACACGTCCAGCACGGACAGCGCCAGCTCGTTGGGCATGTCGTCAGGCAGCACGGCCGCGATGGACCGTCCGAACAGCACGGCGGTGCCGCGGCACGGCACCTGCTCGTCCTCGCCGCTCCAGTCCTGCAGGCCGTCGTTGATCTTCAGCGGCGTGAGCGTGAGGCTGACCAGCGTCGCGATCCGGTCGCCCGCCTTCAGCCCGAGCGGCGAGTCCGGCCCGACTTCGAGGACCGTGCCGAGCAGCATGCCGCCCGAGCCGGTGACCGGGTTCTGCATCTTGCCGCGCTCGGAGACGATGTCCAGTACGGCCTGCCGGACCGCGTCGCCGGTGCCGTGCTGTTCCCTGAGCTGCCGGAACGACGCCGCGTCCAGGTTGAGCCGCTCGACCGCGACGATCACCTCGTCGGCGGCGGGGACGGGGTCCGCGTCCAGCCGCCACGCCTGCTGCGGCAGCACACCCGCGGGCTCTAGGACGCGGTGCAGTCCGTACGCGCTCACCTGAAAATCCTTCGGTCGACGACGCTGTCTCGAAGATATCTTCACGTGAAGCGTAAAGATCCCGCAAGTATCACTCGGTCACGAGCCGGAACCAGCGGCAGTCGTAGGGCGCGAGGTCGACCTTGGCACCGATCTTCGCGGTCCTCACCTTCCTGCCGGTCATCAGGTCCGTGAGCTGGCCTTCCGCCGGAACACGCACGGTGATCTCCCGGTTCGCGAGGTTGTGCACGGCGATCACCGTGCCGCCGTCGCAGTCGGCGCGGTGGGCGAACACCGCCGGATCGCCCGTGTCGAGAACCTGGGCCTCGCCCCACGCGAGCTCCGGGCACTCGCGGTAGAGCTGGATCAGCTGCCGCATCCAGATCAGCAGCGAGCCGGGGTCGTGGCGCTGCTGCTTCTCGGCCTCCCAGTCCATCGGCACGCGCACCGCGAGCCGTCCCTCCAGCGACAGGTCCTCCTTCAAGCCGATCTCCTCGCCGTAGAACAGCACCGGCGTGCCCGGCAGCGTGAAGAGGAGGCTGTAGACCATGCGGATCCTGCGCTGGTCGTCGTTCAGCATGCCCGGCAGCCGTCGTCGCAGACCGCGGCCGTAGAGCTGCATCGCCGGGTCGGGCCCGAACGCGTCGAAGACCTCCTGGCGTTCGTCCTCAGGCAGTTTGTCGAGGGTCAGCTCGTCGTGGTTGCGCACGAACGTCGCCCAGTGGCCGTCGCGCGGCGGCTGCGGGCGGTCCTGCAACGCCTTGACCAGCGGGCCGCTCGACTGCCGCGCCAGCGACAGGTACATGGCCTGCATGCCGACGAAGTCGAAGCACATCGTCAGCTCGTCGCCGACTCCCTGGCCGTAGTAGGCCATCGTGTCCTTGTAGGGCAGGTTCACCTCGCCCAGCAGCACGCCCTCGCCGTTGCGGCGGTTGAGGAACGCGCGCAGGTCGGTGAGGTAGTCGTGCGGGTCGGGCAGCGACAGGGCGTCCGTGGGGTCGTTGTGCTCCAGCAGGAACGGGACGGCGTCGACGCGGAAGCCGCTCAGCCCCAGTTCCATCCAGAAGCCCATGATCCGGGCGATCTCGTCGCGGACCTCGGGGTTCGAGACGTTCAGGTCGGGCTGGTGCTTGTAGAAGCGGTGCAGGTAGTACCTGCCGACTTCCTCGTCGTACTGCCAGAGGCTGTTCTCCTTGTCGGGGAACGTGATTCCCTGCGGGCCGTCGGTCTGGGGCTCGTCGGCCCAGACGTACCAGTCGCGCTTGTCCGGGTCGTGGAACCACGGGTGCTGGTCCGAGGTGTGGTTCACGACGAGGTCGGCGATGACGCGCATGCCCCGGTCCCGGGCCGCTCTGACGAACTCCACGAAGTCGCCGTGGCTGCCGAGGCGCGGGTCCACGCCGTAGAAGTCGGTGATGTCGTAGCCGTCGTCGCGTTCGGGCGTCGGGTAGAACGGCATCAGCCACACACACGTGACGCCCAGCGAGTGAAGGTGGTCGATGCGTTCGGTGGCGCCGCGGAAGCCGTTGTCGGAGAAGGTCTCCACGTCCAGGCAGTAGATGACGGCGTTCTTCCACCAGACGTCTGACGTGCGGATCATCGGGTCACCTCCGGGAGCACGTGCTCGCCGAACGCGTCGACGAACGGGATCAGGTCCTGGCCGACGTGGTGCAGGTAGATCTCCTCGAAGCCCAGCTCGCTGTAGTTGTGCAGGTTCTCCACGTGCCACTTGAGGTCCGCCGACACGTCCACCACTTCCGCGACCTGTTCGGGGGTGACGTGTTCGGCCGCCACGTCGAAGTGCTCGGCGAGCTCCAGGTCCCAGCAGACGGGTGGGCGGAACACGTTGGTGCGCCACTGCTCGTGCGCGATCATCAGCGCGGTGTCGTCGTCCTGCGCCCAACTCAGGTGCACCTGCAGGTGGAGCTTGCCGCGGCCACCCGCGTCCCGGTAGGCGTCCGCGAGAGCGCGCAACCGGTCAGGTGGCGCGTTGACGGTGATCAAGCCGTCCGCCCACTCGGCGCACCACCGCGCGGTTTCGGGGCTGACGGCCGCGCCGATCAGCAGGGGTACCTCGTCGGGCAGGGTCCAGAGGCGGGCTCTGTCGACGTGGATTTCGCCGTCGTGGCTCACCTCGTCGCCGTTGAGGAGCGCGCGGATCACGTCCACGCACTCGCGGAGGCGTTGGGTGCGGACCTCCTTGCGCGGCCAGCCGTCGCCGGTGATGTGCTCGTTGCTGGCCTCGCCGGTGCCGAGCGCGGCCCAGAACCGGCCCGGGTACATCGCGGCGAGAGTGCCGATCGCCTGGGCGGTGATCGCCGGGTGGTAGCGCTGGCCGGGTGCCGTGACCACGCCGAACGGCAGGTTCGTGGCCTGCAGGGCGGCGCCGAGCCACGACCAGGCGTACCCGGAGTGGCCCTGCCGTGCGCTCCACGGCGAGAAGTGGTCGGAGCTCATCGCGGCGCCGAACCCGGCCTCCTCGGCTCGTTGCACGGCGGTGAGCAGGGCGGCGGGGTGGATCTGCTCATGTGACGCGTGGATGCCGTAAACGGTCATGCGAGTTCAGGTACCCCGCATGAAGATCAAGGCAACCTGCGGCGCGGTTCGGGCGTGAACACGGCATGAAGATCCTCATCGCCGCACTGGCCGCCGTCGCCTTCGCCGTCATCCCGTTCGCAAGCCAGGAGACCCCGGTGGGCTGGTGCTCTGACCAGCTCGTCACCACCGGCGACAGCCCCTGCACCAGGTGACCGAACTTTTTTCGCCGAACCGTTGAACCGATGCCGAACAGCGTCCGTGTGGATGTCAGCACCCTCGCGGAGGAGGAACGGCGATGTTCAACGAGACCCGGATCGGCACCGCCACCGTCGTCCAGTTCATCAGGCCGGACGGCACGGTCGAGCCGATGAACGTCGACCTCCAGTACCGCTCGGACGATCCGCATGCCGTGACAATGCGGTTCCACACGCGCGACCAGGAGTCGACCTGGCTCTGCGGGCGCGAACTGCTGTCGGACGGGCTGCTCTCGCCCGCGGGCATCGGGGACGTGCGGCTGCGGCCCGAACACGGGGACGTGCTCGTGCTGGAGCTCTTCACCGAGGACTCGCACGCCGTGTTCCACCTGTCGGCGGACGAGCTGGACCGGTTCCTGGAGTCGACCTACGCGGTCGTGCCGGCCGGGCGTGAGGTGCTCGACTTCGACCTGCTGCTGAAGGACCTCCTCGCCTAGAGGCGCAGGCCCAGGACCAGCTTGTCGGCCGAGTCGATCACGCGGAACCCGAGGTGTTCCCAGAAGCCGATGCCGTGCGTGTTCTCGTGCCGTACGTGCACGTGAACGCCCTTCTTGTCCAGACGTTCGAGCACGGTGCGCACGAGCTTGCCGCCGAACCCCTTGCCCTTCGCGCGCGGCAGGAGGTTCGCGTGCATGTGCGCCGGATAGTCCTTCACCAGTGTCGGATCGACCTTCACCGGGTGGTGGATGTGCTGCACGACGCGGTTCGCGTTGGGCCCGAGCGGATAACGAACGCGCAGGTCAGGCCACCAGTCGCGGTCGCAGCGATCTTCGAACGCCTCGCTGTCGGATGCCGCGATCGCGTACCCGCACACTCCCTCGTCGTCCTCGACGACAAACGCGAGGTCAGGCTCGAACGCCACATACGGCCCGACGTAGGCGTGACCGAGCAGACGCGGGTCATCGAACAGATGGCGCGCACCCTTGCCACCGTTGCCGGTGTCGAGGCAGATGTCGTAGAGCGCGTCCAGGTCAGCGGGCCGGTACGCGCGGATCACGTCAGCTCGCGCCGATCCGTGATGATCACCGGCTCGACGTCGACGACTTCACCCTCGACGACCTGACCGGGCCCGAAACGCCGGTCGTGCTCGAACTTGAGCGCGGCCGCCTCGGCCTTGCGCGCGATCCGCCGGCTGACGATCTTGCGCGTCGGCGGGAACAGCAGGAACAACGCCGCCACGTCGCTGATGAACCCCGGCACCATGATCAACGCCCCGGCCGCCGCGATGAGCACGCCGTCGGCCATCTCCTGGTGCGGCTGCTGACGCTTCCACACGGCCTCCCTGAACGCGGCCATCGTCTGCGCACCCTGCCTGCGCACCAACTGCAGGCCGACCAGGGTGCCGACCAGCAGCAGCGCGATCATCCACAGCCCGCCGATGGCGTTGCCAACGGCGATCATGACCGCGATCTCGGCGAACATCCCGACGAGCACCAGCGCGAAGACAGGCATACCCGCACAACGCACAGCGCCCCCGGTTTGCTCCCACACCGCCTTCGACCAGGCCTCCAGCTGAAATATTTACGGCGCGCTAGCGATATGACAGGATATCTTTACGCGACCTCGACGCTGAGGAGTACGGATGACTGCGCTGCACGACGCCCCCACGGCGCTGGAGCGGCTGGACCGCCAGCCGTACACCTACGTGCGCCGTGAACTGGTCGAACCCGACTGGCGGCGCTTCCCCGGCTGGTCCCACGTGACCGAGGCGCAGTGGCGTGACGCCCAGTGGCAGCGCGTGAACTGCGTGAAGAACGTCAAGCAGCTCCGCAAGGTCACCGGCGACCTGCTGAGCGAGAAGTTCTACGACGACCTGGCCGCGGACCAGGAGAACTTCGCGACCATGTCGATGCTGATCCCGCCCCAGATGCTCAACACGATGGCGGTGGACGCGGCCCCAGCGGACTTCACCGACGCCTTCCTGGCCGACCCGGTCCGCCGCTACATGCTCCCGGTCCGCTCGGACCGCGACCCGCGCTGGCCGTCCCACCCGCACTCCCAGCGCGACTCGCTGCACGAGGCCGAGATGTGGGTGGTCGAGGGCCTGACCCACCGCTACCCCACGAAGGTCCTGGCCGAGATGGTCTCGACCTGCCCCCAGTACTGCGGCCACTGCACCCGCATGGACCTGGTGGGCAACTCGACCCCGCTGATCGACAAGCACAAGCTGTCGCTGAAGCCGGTCGACCGCCAGGACCAGATGATCGACTACCTGAAGAAGACCCCTGGCGTCCGCGACGTGGTGGTCTCCGGCGGCGACGTGGCCAACGTCCCCTGGCCGCAGCTCGAGTCGTTCCTCATGCGCCTGCTGGACATCGAGACCGTCCGCGACGTCCGCCTGGCCACCAAGGCCCTGGCCGGCCTCCCCCAGCACTGGCTCCAGCCGCGCGTCGTCGAGGGTCTGGAGCGCGTGGCCCGCACGGCTTCTCGCCGCGGCGTCAACCTCGCGATCCACACCCACGTGAACCACGCTCAGTCCGTGACGCCTCTCGTTGCCGAGGCTGCCCGCACGGCTCTTGAGGTCGGTGTCCGGGATGTGCGCAACCAGGGCGTGTTGATGAAGGGCGTCAACGCGACGTCCGACGACCTGCTGGACCTTTGCTTTGCGCTGCAAGGGGAAGCGAACATCCTCCCCTACTACTTCTACATGTGCGACATGATCCCCAACGCCGAGCACTGGCGGGTGTCGGTGTGGGAGGCGCAGGAGCTGCAGCACGCGATCATGGGCTACCTGCCCGGGTATGCGACTCCGCGCATCGTGTGCGACGTGCCGTACGTCGGTAAGCGGTGGGTGCACCAGCTCGCCGAATATGACCGTGAGCTCGGGATTTCGTACTGGACGAAGAACTACCGGACCGGGATCGAGCTTGAGGACCCGGAGGCGTTGGACCGTCGGTACCCGTACTACGACCCGATCTCGACGTTGGGCGAGGCCGGCCAGAAGTGGTGGTCGGAACAGAGCTGACAGGTCGCGATGGGGCCGCTTCCGGGACATCTTCCGGAGGCGGCCCCATCGGCATGTTCTACCTCGTCAGAACCCAGCTCAAGCCCGACCTAGCAGTTGCCGTTGTTGCCCAGACCGATGATGCAGTCCGTGTGGAGGTCCCCAGCGGCATGCACGCCCGCAGCCGCCGGGGCTTCAGCGGCGGCAGCCTGTCCCACGGTGAACCCGAACATCAGCAGCGCGCCGACGGTTGCCAGCACTGCGCGAGAAGCCTTCATGTGTGTTCCCCCTGTTGGTTGGTCGTTGGACCGAGCGTAGCGCTCGCTGTTGCCGTTGAGTTTGACCTGCTGTTCCAGCCGGGTATGGAACAGGGACTGCGCCGAACCTGGTGATGGAGGCATCATGAGCGCGACTGACGACGCCGGCTTCAGAGGACTCGCCGAGACACTCAGCAGCGTCGCCCGCACACTCCAGGCGGAACCGGACGTGGACACCACGCTCCGCGCGATCGTCAAAGCCGCCGCCGACCACCTCACCAGTGCCGAGTACGCCGGCATCTCGCTGGTCGAGCGCGGCAAGATCCGTACCGTGGTTCCGACGAGCACCATCGTCGAGACCATCGACCAGCTGCAGTACGACCTGCGCGAAGGTCCGTGCCTCGACGCGATCAAAGAGCATCAGACCTACCGCACCGGCGATGTCCGCAACGAGCCTCGCTGGCCTGTCTTCGGTCCGGCCGCGGCCGAGAACGGCATCCACTCGCTGCTGTCGTACCGGCTGTTCGTGACCGACCGCACCCTCGGCGCGCTCAACCTCTACTCGTCCCGCGCCCACGCCTTCGACGAGCACACCGAACAGGACGGCCGGCTCTTCGCCACCCACGCCGCGATCGCCCTGGTCGGCGCGCAGCGGGAGGCACAGCT